>JAITGT010000067.1 GCA_031280495.1 Eubacteriaceae bacterium | reverse complement strand
CGGGGATGGGCAAATTCACTGCTCTGTTAGGGCGGGCAGCAAAATTGCGGCTATAGCAAACGAAAGCCTTCCATCCATGGGCAGGATGGAAGGCTCAGAAAGTGCGATGCTCATTGCTCAAGTGATGAGGCGGCCGTATGCCGAAGCGCGAAGCATGGTGAACCAGGAGGCAGTCTAAGCAACGAGTTTGGCAGACTCCTGCCAGCTGCATTGGCTATATGGCCAGCTATTTCGCATTGGCTCAGCCCATCCAAACATCTGAGAGCGTGGCGACCATAACTGCCTTGATTGTGTGAAGCCTATTTTCAGATTCATCAAAAACAACTGAGTTTGTTGACTCAAAGACCTCATCGTCAACTTCGCGAATGTCAACCCCCATCTGGCTGTAATGGAGCGCCGTCTCTGTGCTGAGATCGTGAAAGGAGGGCAGGCAGTGCATAAAGAGGACATTTGGGTTTTTCGTAAGATCAAGCATCTCCCTTGTGACGCGGTATGGCGCGAGAATCTTCACGCGATCGCTCATCAGCTCCTCCTCTCCCATGGACGCCCATATGTCTGTATAGATGGCGTCTGCGCCATCTAGGCAGGACGGCGACTGGGAAAACTCGATAATGGCCCCAGATGCCATTGATAGCTCTTTGGCTTTTTTGAGCAGGCTTTCCGGCACTTCCCTAGCCAATTCTTTTGGGCCGTAGCCGACAAAATGCATGCCAAAGAGTGCGCAGGCGCCGATCCAGCTTAGCGACATATTGTTGCGGATGTCTCCTGCAAACACGACCTTTGCCTCTTCAAGGGGCTTTGGAAGCTTTTCTTTCATTGTAAGCAGGTCGGCCAGAAGCTGCGTAGGGTGATCGATGTCCGTCAGCCCATTGTAGACCGGCACTTGGCTGTGCTTGACAAGGGCTTCGATGCTTGCCTGGGAAAAGCCGCGAAACTCGATCGCATCGTAAAATCTGCCAAGAACTCGGGCTGTGTCAGCAATTGACTCTTTTTTCCCCATCTGTGAAGCGCCTGGATCCAGGTATGTCACGTGCGCGCCTTCATCGTAGGCAGCAACTTCAAAAGCGCATCGAGTTCTAGTGGATGTTTTCTCAAAGACCAATGCAATGTTTTTATGCTCAAGCATTGGCTCAAAGACGCCATTTCTCTTCTTTTCTTTCAGCTTTGAAGCAAGATCAAGCAGGCCTTCAATTTCTTCCTTCGCAAAATCGAGCAGAGTGATGAAGCTCTTTCCTTTTAAATCCATTCTTACTCCTGAATTTCTGATTCATTACTGTATAATCATACAATACCTTCTATAAAAATGCAACTAAAGCGGCTTAAACCGCACCCCTTCCACCTGGCCGCCCTCTCCTAGCTCAAGGAGCGCATAGCCCGGCAGGCCGCCGCGCGCTTTATGCGGGTTGGCTGCGCCTGGATTTATTAGCAAAACTCCGGATCTGTTTTCGAGCAGCGGCAAATGAGTATGCCCAAAAACCGCTGTATTGCAACCCAGATACAGGGCTTTGTCAACCAATTCGGTAAGCTCGCCGCTCTTAACGCCATGCTCATGGCCATGGCACAGGTATATTTTTGTTGCGCCAAGGCTAAGGATCTCGAAAAGGGGGGCGCCAGCTGAGTATCCATCGCAGTTGCCGCAGACGGCGAAGCCTTTCATGCCGTCTGGAAGCCCTGCCAGCCACAAATCGCGCGCGTAGTCGCCAGCGTGCAAGCATAGGCGCGCGTCGCGCTCGAGTTGGAGGATTGCGCTAAGGCTGGCAATATCGCCGTGCGTATCGGACACTAAGATCGCATTCATAGCACTTATTATACAGCTGCCAAAAATGCGCTCAAACAAAAAAAACGCGCTTTCGCCACGCCCCGGGCGGAAAAAAGGCGGAAAGGCATGAGTGCGCACGGCAACTGGAAAAGCGCGCAAAAAACGCTAGATAAAGGCGATGCCTGTTATAATGCCGAGTATGCGCGCTGGATTCTCCACCAGCATGCTCTTTGCCCCAACCCTTTTTAGGATAGCCGTTTTCGCTTCCAATGCTCTCAAGTCTTCAAACACAACATTGTGCAATTCACCCCTTTCTCGATACTGGAGAAAGCAAAGCTGGGAAGACTCGTCATAATACAGGCTGCGGATGCCTGTGCGGGCAATGATTTCGTCCACGTGGCTGATGTCCGGATAGGTTGCCTTCTGTGTGGCCTTGTTTACGTCTGCCGCCAACAAAGCAGCGGATGCGCCAAGTTTTTCTTTCGGAAAGCAAGCTGCGAGCCTCTCCATTGCGATTTCGAAAGGGGCGACCCCAATGAGGCTTTTATCGGCTTTGAGGAAATAACGCTCTACGCGAGGTGAGTCGCCCATGCGCTCCAACGCTCTTTCGCCTGCGCGAACACTCACATTGAAGCCGAATCCGTACAGGCAGTCGCGCATTTTCTTGTATGCATTCTCGTCATCCTCTGTCTCCACGCAAAGAAGCGCCCCTTGGTAGTCTTTATAGCGAAGGCTTGAGAAGAATTTTTCAAGATTTCGCGGATCCGTGTACCACTGAAGGTTTGCCAGGGCAACGGCAGGCTCCGCTCCATGAAAGAGGCTGGCAGCAATAGGGAAGGCGTCGTCTTTTGCTCCCAAAGACGCCCCGCGCGGGCGGTAAGCTTCAACGAATACTCCTCTAAGCGGCAGGGGAGGGGTGTCAAGATACTCAATTGCCGCTTCGTCTGTGGCGTTTATTGCAAATAGCTCGAGAGCGGGTGCGAGGGGATCCCATGCGCCCCGGTTTTTGCCTTTGGGGATAGAAGTGGAAGCGTCAGACGGGATCCAGATTGCCCGGTTGTGGACAAACTGCGTTGCACGGTTTGCCTCTAAAATGACGGAAGCATCCACTCCATAATGAGTTGCTATATCCATAATCCCTTCGTTTTCCCGTATCACATGTATCATGGCTCATTCCCCCGATTGTCCATTTTATGAATTTGCCGCATCGTTTATTCTCCTGCGCCAGCTTCCTATTAGGCATTGTTGACACAAAGGCGCTGCCTTATCCTGCCTTTGGCAGAATGGGAAAAATATTGACTTCGAAAGAGCGCTAGGATAGAATAAAAATGCGGTTTCCAGCAGACTGTTTTTTTTGTATGTGGAATCTCTAACTGCTTGCGATCAAAAATGAACAATGGGCATGCGCTCCGATGGGAGGCTGGACGCCCTGGAAGGAATGGCTATCATTGAAGCGGTACAATTTTGCGGCTGCAGAAAAGAAATGGCAGGGAATTTGGGAGAAGGAAAAAGCTTTTGCTGCATCCATCGACCATAGCAAGCCAAAGTTCTATGCCCTCGTCGAGTTTCCTTATCCGAGCGGGCAGGGCCTGCATGTTGGCCACCCTCGCCCATATACAGCACTTGACGCTATTTCGCGAAAGAGGCGTCTTGAAGGCTTCAATGTCCTCTTTCCAATGGGATGGGACGCCTTTGGCTTGCCAACAGAAAATTTCGCCATCCAGCAAGGAATGCACCCAAAAGCGGTTACGGAAAAGAACATTGGGCGATTTAAGGGGCAGCTAAAATCCATTGGCTACTCTTTCGACTGGGATAGGGAAGTGGACACAACAGATCCATCTTATTACAAATGGACGCAGTGGATTTTCCTTCAATTATTTCGCCACGGGCTTGCCTACAAGAAAGAGTTTCCAATTAACTTTTGCCCTAGCTGCAAGGTGGGGCTAGCTAATGAAGAAGTTGTGCAGGGAAAGTGCGAGAGGTGTGGCGGTGATGTTGTCCGAAAAGTAAAAAACCAATGGATGCTCAAAATCACTGCTTACGCCCAGCGGCTTTTGGACGATTTAGGTACGGTCGACTATGCAGAGAGAATCAAGGCAAGCCAGGCAAATTGGATCGGGCGCAGTGAAGGCGCGCAAATTCGCTTTCCTATCGCTGGCAAGGAAGATTTTCTTGAAGTGTTCACCACCAGGCCCGACACAATTTATGGCGCAACATATATGGTTATTGCGCCGGAGCACCCTCTGGTGGACAAATATATCAGTGAGATAAAGAATGCTCCAGAGGCGCTGGCGTATCGGGATGCATCACAGAAAAAATCGGACTTCGAGCGCACGGAAGTGGCAAAGGACAAGACTGGTGTTCGACTTGAAGGCCTACTGGCGCTCAACCCTATTTCAAAGGAGAGCATCCCAATCTATATATCAGACTATGTTCTCATCACGTACGGTACTGGCGCAATCATGGCAGTGCCAGGCCACGACGAACGCGACTGGGAGTTCGCAAAACAATTCGGGCTTCCCATCGTTGAGGTCATAAGCGGTGGGAATGTGAGCAAAGAAGCCTACACAGGCGTTGGCGCCGATTCAGTTGCTGTCAATTCGCCTATCATTGACGGCCTGCCGGTCCCACAGGCGAAGGCGAAAATGATCGATGAGCTTGAAACGCGCGCCATTGGGGAAAAGAAGGTCAACTTTAAACTGCGCGACTGGGTTTTCTCTCGCCAACGGTACTGGGGCGAGCCTATCCCACTCATATATTGCGAAGACTGCGGTTGGGTGGAAGTGCCAGAGAGCGAACTGCCGCTTCGCCTCCCGGATGTGGCCAACTACCGCCAGACGGATGAGGGGGATTCGCCACTGTCCTCTATGCCTGAGTGGTTTAGCACGGCTTGCCCAAAGTGCGGGAAAAAAGCGGTGCGCGAGACGGACACTATGCCTCAGTGGGCTGGATCCAGCTGGTATTACCTGAGATACACGGATCCGAACAATGATAAGGAACTCGCCAGCCCCGAAGCGCTTGCGTACTGGATGAATGTGGATTGGTACAACGGCGGTATGGAGCATACTACGCTTCATCTGCTTTATTCGCGTTTTTGGCATAAATTTTTGTATGACATTGGAGTGGTCAGCTCGCATGAGCCCTACGCAAAGCGTACGGCTCATGGCATGATCTTAGGCGCGGACAGCCAAAAAATGAGCAAGTCGCGCGGCAATGTCGTCAATCCAGACGACGTGGTGAAGAGTTATGGAGCCGACACGCTGCGCATCTATGAAATGTTTATGGGTGATTTCGAAAAAGCGGCGCCATGGAGCAGCGACTCTGTAAAAGGCTGCAAGAGGTTTGTGGATCGCGTTTATGGCCTTAAAGACATGTTGCGAAAGGGGGAGGAAATGTCTGCTGCATGCCACCGCCTGGTCAAGAAAGTTTCTGGCGATTATGAACTGCTCAAATTCAATACGGCTATTGCAGCCATGATGAAAGCGGTTAATGAAGCCTATGACGAAGGCGGGATCGGGCAGGGGGATCTTCAAGCGCTTCTGATACTTCTTAACCCTATAGCGCCGCATGTTACAGAAGAGGCGTGGAGTGAATCTGGCTTTACCGGCCGCATTTACCAAGCGAAATGGCCTTCATACGACGAGGCGCTCTTAGTTGAAGACACAGTGGAAATTCCCATTCAAGTCAATGGAAAGCTGCGTGGAAAAATCGTCGTGGACGCTGGCAGCGACGAAAGCGAAGTTGCTGCTGCAGTGCATGAAAGCCTGGCGATTCAAAATGCTATAAAAGGCTTAAAGGTCGCCAAAGAAGTGTACGTACCAGGGCGCATTTACAATATTGTCGCAAAGTAGAGCAAAAAGCAGCTCCCGTGAGAGCTGCCTTTTGTTTTTTTCATGGCGGCACTGGTTTTCCTGTAGCAGGTCTGGCGCTTTACGCGCCTCCGAATGCAGACACAGCTGTGTCCTTATCCTGGCCATTGACAGTTGTTACCACGCAAATCACATAAGCCCCGGAAAGCTTTGCGTAGTAGTTTCGTATAACTGGCCGGTCGTAAGATCCGTATGTGCAGGGCATAAGCGTGTACTGCGCCCCCCCAACGCTAGCGGAAGCGAGCTCGCCGACAGCAAAGCCCTCACTTTGGGAGAGCTGCTCTTTGACAGTGCCCAGAAAGGCTTTGACTGAGTCGGTTTCTGAAGGCGGCTTTTGGGCAATGACAATGGTTGCGCTGCTGCCGCTTGCTTCGTCCAAAGCGTGCATGTCAATAGCCCTCCCTGTCGCCAAAAACGTTTCTTCGCCATACGCTTCCCCCATGTCTGGCAGGCTTGAGCCTTGATTTAAGTTTGCTATTTCCGCATTTGATGCAAAACGCCACCCGGCTGGAAGAGTAAAAGAGAGTCCCATGCTAGTGTTTTCGTACTTATCTACAAGCACGCTGCCTCGCGAAAGCGGCGAATTCGCTCTGCAACCTATGGCGAGTATAAGAGCAGCAGCTATTGGCAAATATTTGCACTTAATATTATGATTATATGTTTTCATTATAGACATTTTATAGTATTTTGCCTTTGCTTGCAAATCATGTTTTAGAAAAAGCAAAACTGAAAAGATGCGCCGCAGAGTTGGCCCTCTGCGGCGCTGCGCCTGCTATGCGCTCCTAACATGTGGCAATCATTGGTTCCGACTACTCAATTTCGATGGGCCGGGACTCTTCTGCCTCTTTCTTTTTTTTGCCGACAGCTATTGTGAGCACCCCATCTTCCAGCTTAGCCTTAACCGCGTCTGCATCCGTGCCAGGAAGGTAGAGGCTCCGCGTATAGGATCGCATGAACCTTTCGCGGTGGACATAATTTTTCTCGCGCTGTTCTTGCTCTTCTTTTTTATTGACAGCAACGATCAGTCGCCCATTCAGCATGCGGATGGAGATTTCGTCCTTTGAGATACCCGGCAAGTCGGCTGTCACTGCGTATGCGTCGTCTGTCTCTTCAATGTCTATGCAAAATGCCCTTGCCTGTCGAGCTGCGCCTTCAGGGAAAAAGGTATCGCACATATTGTTGAAAAAAACACTGCTGAATGCAGACGGCCTTCTTTGGTTGAACGGAATTAAGCTTGACATTCTATATACTCCTTATCAGCATCGGTTTTTTAGCACTCACATTGATCGAGTGCTGATATATTTATACACTAACCTGGCACATTTGTCAAGCAGCTTGCAAAAACTTTGCTTTTGTTTATTTTTGGCGCTCATATTGCGCTGGAGCGCACATTCAGAAGCGCGGCGCATTAAAGTTAGCCCCGTGTGGCGCCTCATTTCCACACGGAGCAAAAGGCTCGCTGTTCAAGGGGTGCTGATTTCACAGCTCTAGCCAATGAGCATTCTTTTGCGCCGCATAAAGGGCAAGTGGCGCAAATTCTCGTCTTTAGGCAATTTGGAATGAAAGCGCAAATAGCCCGAACTATGCAAATATATAAACAAATATTAGGCAAATTGTTCAGCTTATACAAATATTTGCTATAATAGGGAAAGATGAACACATCAATGAAGAGGGACAGATGGATATAACGCAAAACGAATCATTCAAAAAGCCATCCATTGCGAGCGATGTGGTGCTCATTGCCGCTAAAAGGGCAGAGAAAAGGCGCCAAGCTGACACAAAGCTTCAGGTTCTGCTCGTGCGCAGGGCAAATGAGCCTTACCGCGGAATGTGGGCATTGCCAGGAGGGTTTGTGGAGGAGGGGGAGTCCGTTGAACATGCGGCCTTAAGGGAGCTTTTCGAAGAGACGGGAGTGGAAGGCGGATTGGTGAGCATACGGCAGCTGTACGCTTTTAGCGAGCCAAACAGGGATCCCCGGTCTTGGGTTATCAGTTGCGCCCACATCGCTCTTGCGGACCGGGCAGCATTGGAAGTTCGGGCAGGAAGCGATGCGCAAGAAGCGGAGTGGTTTACGCTTTCCTATCGAACGCAGGACGGAAAGGCTGTGTTGGATTTGGAATCTGGGGACGTTGCACTGTCTGCCGAAATGGATTTTTCCAGCGGGGAAGAGCCCGTCTTGGAAGAAAGCGCAGGCCTTGCATTTGACCATGCCAAGATGATTGCAATGGCAATGGAGTTTCTCAGAAAAGAAATGGAGCTGACAGACATTGCCCTCTACATGCTGCCAGATCCATACACTCTTGCGGAACTGCAGTCTATTTACGAGGAAGTGCGCGGAGCAAAGCTGCAGGCTGCTGCTTTTCGCAGAAAAGTTGCTCATATAATTTCGTCAACTGGCCGGTATTCGGAAGCGGGCAGCCGCTATCCTGTCATGCTCTACCGCAACGCCAAACGCCGCCCCGCGGAGGAATGAGGCGGGTGGCTTTCATGGGCATGGAGAGAGCTGGGCGGCGCTGAGAGTAAGCAAGGCCGCTCCATGACCATGCGGTTACTCGCATATGGATGGTGAGGGGCAGAGCTAAAGCGGACTGTAAAAATGCGCCGCCGTCACTTTTCCATGTGCTTTAGTTTGGCTATTCCTCAATGATCTTTACGTAAAACTGCCGGTTCCGCGGCCCGTCAAACTCGCAAAAGTAGATCCCCTGCCATTTACCTAGAATGAGGCGCCCTTCTTCGATGAGGACAGTTTCGCTTGCGCCCACAGCGCTGGACTTTAGGTGAGCTGCTGAGTTGCCTTCTGCATGGAGGAATTCCGGGAGGTCTGGAAAAGCTTTGCCCAGTCCTGCAAGGAAATCTGACTGCACACCTGGATCTGTGTCTTCGTTGATAGTAATGGCCGCTGTGGTGTGCGGGCAAAAAACAACGCATATGCCCTTTTGGGCTGCGCTTTTTTTTAGCGCGTCTTCTACTTCCTTTGTGATGTTTTTCATACATTCGCGGCTGGTTCGAACCGAATATGTATAGAGCATGCTTTGTTCCTCCTTTATTGACTGGCATTCGATCACTGAACAGGCGGTCTCCGGGCAACGAACGCTTATATGCAGTGGCGAGGCAGCGAACGCGCTCAAAGCCTGCTGCTTCAACGCCAGACAAAATTGTCAGAGCGCGCGGCAAAGCGCTTTTTTGTGCTAGGCATAAATTCATTTTTCATTTTTCATGGCTGCAGAGCGAATGGCGCCAATTCGCTACGGCAGAGGCGCAGTGAATGGCCCGTTGCGAATGAATTAAGCGCACTGTATGCGCCCAAAAGCGCCAAGCAGCATTTCGGAGAAATGCTGCTTGGCTTTATGCTTTTCCGCGCGATTGAA
>JAITGT010000100.1 GCA_031280495.1 Eubacteriaceae bacterium | reverse complement strand
AGGATATTGAGGGCTGGTTTTTGCATGACGGATACTCACGTCTCAAATACGCTTAGCTATAGGAAGATGCAAGCAGGAGGGCCCGCTTTCCCTCTCTTTATGCTTTGCAATGCCTGACTGCGGCGCGCAGCGACTCTCGATCGCCGTCCTCTCGCCGTACTGACCCATGAAGGCATGCCCAGCGGGCTTCACGCGCGAGCCACTGTCCGGAAAGACGGACATAATCCGCCGCTTAATCTCCCTGTTAAGCCTCTTCTGCACGCACAGCTGCGCCCATTACCTTTTGGGAATGTTGCATCCAGGCAGATTGAGGGAAACTCCACCAAGATGCCTTTCCCTGAACTCCTCGACTGTGTTCAAGTGTTCGGCGCAAAGCCGAGAGGCCTTGCTCTTGCTGTTCTCTATACCGAGGCTCTCCAAAGACCTCTCAACCTTCCGCGCGCTCACACCTCCTTGACAAACTGGCATAGGAAAGACAGATAAACCTTTTCGTTTGCAAGCGCCTCTTTGGGCTGAGCAAAGGTTGCGCCTCTTTTTTTTCGCGCCGTCTTCGCAAAGCCCATAAGCGGACGTTACGCAAACAAGCGAGCAGCGTTTTGGGCAAAGATCATATTTGGACTGATCCAACGTTCCTGAGTTAAAAATGTCAGCGTGAAGTTTCACGATTGAAGCAAGAAATAGTACCGTTTTCTGACAATAAGCATATTATATTCATAAAAGCAGAGTTGGTTTTCACGCAGAGATATACATAGGCATCCTATGGCCTTACTCAGCCGCCTGTCTGAATCATGTATCTATTGGAAACAAGGCGGCGCACAAGCCGGGCAATGCCTATAAGCTTCTATGATTGGATCTTAAATGAAAATCTCCAATACTCGCTATACCACTGAAGAAATTCTTGCTCTCTTCCCAGATGCCAAAATCGATCACAACAAAGTCGAAGGGATGGCTAAGCGAAGCATACCTGAATCTTTGGCGCAAGGCAAAAAGCCTGTCAGCCAGTTCACTTCGCGCCTTGTTAATGACGTAAAGTGCGCAGTAAATCTTGATGTTTATTCTGATGGATCTTATGCGCTGTATGGAGCCATCCCAGAGGAAGTTAGCACCCGAGGATACGCTAACTATACAATTTTCAAGACGAATGGTAATCTTTGGTCAGCGCAGTTTACGATTTCATGCAATGATTCAACAAATGAAATATCCTCAGTTTCAGGCGGATCTGCCAGCGCAACAATTGCAGGATCAGCGCTGGGGTACGCAGTTTCAGGCACATCGGCAGTCAAAATCTCAAACCGCAAAGCGGAAATGACGATATATGAAACATTGACAATAATTAATGTGAATGCATACACTGTCACAACTCTTTACAAACTAACAGCAACAACAACAAGTACTACCATTAGTTCTGTGCTTCGCCCAGTATAAAAAATCGATATCCTAGATTTTAAAGATCTGCCAGCAAGGCGCATTTCGCCTTGCTGGCAGTAAGCATTGCTACTGCGCCAACATTTTCCGCTAGACACGCTTGATAAATTGGATTATACTACATTTATAAAATAAAGGCGCTAATGCTTTAATGCATAATCGGTCTATATGCAAAAAGATCGCCTGAAGGAGAACTAAATGAGCTTTGGCATCGCTATTAGCCTGTTCTTTCAATGGCTATACAAAAAATTCATAAATCATGATTATGAAATTAAGAGAGTTGGGCCATAAAAGAGGCATTTTGCCTCTTTTTTAGCGGGTCCAAAGAAGTGCATTAGCTTTGCTTTCTTTGCAGCATTGCCGCTTTTAGGCTTCGGGCTAAATCTCATGTGCCACGAATTGCGCTGATTGCCATTTTTCAAATATAACCTCTTCAGTGCGTAGCGATGTACATTCTGCATAAGGTTTCCGAAAATTTTCTCATTTACAGTTGCTTAAGTCCTTGCTAAAGTCCTGTGAAATAATCATTTCTGTATTCTCCGCCGATGCAGCGTCGACACAAATATACAGAAAATGACATGGACGCGCAACCATAATTTGCAACTTTACACACACTCAATAAACATTATACTATAGCGCCCCGCGTGCGCGCTGCGCTGTTGCGGCTGCCGCAAAATCCGGCTTCGCAGTGATGATAGGCCAAAGCTTAGACCTTTGCCTGCCCGCAATGCCTGAACATTTGGGCAAAGGCGGCAAAAACGCGCCTCCATGCAGGGAAGCGCACCCGCCTGAAATCTGTGCGCCCTTAGGAAAGAAACGGTGACTCCCATAGCTTCAGCTTTGTCCCAATCCCCTTTTCCATTGCCGCATGGTAGATGTCGTGGCCCCATGCAACGTCTAGGATGGGCATCCCGCCGACTCCCACAAAGAATGTCTCGTCTGGGGAGACTCTTCCTGGATTAAGCCCGCGCAGGATGTTTCCCAGCGTCTGTATGTCTTCTTTCCTCATCAGGCCGTCGTCGCAGGCGTTGACCATATGCAGCCCCGCGCATCCCGTCGGAATTCTCTCCCCAGTCGCTTCGTCAAAAGTCTGCCATGTCTCTTGGTACATCTCATACATCTTGACATTGTCCACAACGCAGCGCAGGGAGGAGGCAAGGCCCTCGTCCGGAAACTCCATAGATCCGGAGGAGATCACCACCGACCCTTTTTTAAGCCATTCCACTTTGAATCTTGGGTGCTGCCCTTTTACGACGGAAACCGCTTCGCTTACAATGTCTGCCCCTTCAACGCATTCTTCGTCCGAGGCGCACAGCACTGTTTTCTCGACCTGTGGATAAGTTTCTTCAATAAACGCTTTTAGCGCAAGCGCATTCTTTGAAGACGGGGACGATCCCTTTATTTTGATCCTCTTAATTCCGATATTTGCGAGGATGGCCATGAGGCTGGTTCGGTTGATGACGCCTGGCCCTATGAGGGCCAGAGTTTCCGAAGCCTCGTTTGCGAGCAGCTTTGCCGCGAGGCCAGGCATTGCGCCTGTGCGCATGGCGGAAAGCAGGTTTGCCGACATGAGCGCAAGAGGGGCGCCAGTGTCTATGTCGTTGAGCATAACCATGAGAATAGAGCGCGGCCAGCCTTTGCTCTTGTTCAGCGAATTCGAGCCATACCATTTCTCCCCAGCGATGTGGAACCTGCCCCCGACATAAGCGGGCATGGCCATAAACCTGCGATCGCGCCCTACGTCAAGGGGAAAGCCGTCAAATTCAGACTCTTTCGGAAACATCATGGCGATCCCGTGCTCGTTTCTGTTCTTGCCGCCCATCATGCAGTCGCCGCTGCTCAAAAGCTCCATTGCGTCTGCGACAGCCTCAACGCACTTGCCTGCATCCAGTACGCCCGCTTCGATCATCTCTTCTTCATTGAGGTATAAAAAATCAATTCTTGTCTCGTTCTCCATTAGTTTGCCTTTCTTTGCGCTTTTAAGCCGCTTTCGAACTTTCCAATGCCGCAAGCTCCTTTTTTTCTTCCCGTTTGGCCATCATGAGGCCCTTCCTTTTCTTTGCCTGCCCAATGCCCATCCAGCCGCCTATGCCTAGGGCAAAGGCAAGAAGGATGAGCGTGGAAAGCGCGTTGATTTCTGGCTTAATGCCCCTTTTAAGCTGGGAATACACCTTTATGGGCAGTGTGACGGTTGTGGCGTCCGCGAGAAAGCTGCAGATGACAAGATCGCCCAGCGCCAGCGTAAAAGCCATGAATGCCCCTGAAACGGCGCCCGGCAGAATCGCCGGAAGCGTGACGTGAAGAAACGTGTAGGAGCGGCTTGCCCCCAGATCCATGGAAGCTTCCTCTATGGAGGGATCCATGCCAACGAGGCGCGCTTTAACCGTAATATAGACATAAGGAAGAACGAGCGTTGCGTTGCCGAGTATCATGGCCGCCATGCCCAATCCCATGCCCGCGATTCTGAGGGTGAGCAGCGTC
>JAITGT010000063.1 GCA_031280495.1 Eubacteriaceae bacterium | reverse complement strand
AGTCAATCGGGCTTCCTAGCCCGTATATGCAGCTAACGGAAGCGACGATGACTACATCCTTTCTCTCAGCAAGGGCTGCGGTTGCGGAGTGCCGCATCTTTTCAATTTCGTCATTTATGTTTGAATCTTTTTCAATATAGAGATCCTGCCCAGGCACATACGCTTCAGGCTGGTAGTAATCGTAATAGCTGACAAAGTATTCGACTGCATTGGAGGGAAAGAAGGATCGAAACTCTTGGTAGAGCTGTGCAGCCAGCGTCTTATTATGGGCAAGCACCAGTGTTGGCTTTTGCACCGCCTCAATTACTTTAGCCATAGTGAAAGTTTTGCCGGAACCAGTCACTCCAAGAAGCGTCTGAGCCCTCATGCCGCTCTTGATGCCGCCTGCCAGCGAGTCAATTGCCTGGGGCTGGTCGCCCGCCGGCTCAAATTCGCTCTCCACTTTAAACGGTATGGGATTGTCCATTCATTCCTTTCTAAACCCGAACACGCTGTTGCGCGCGCTGCAAGCCATTCGATTCCAAGTATAAAAGCCGCCATTCGGCGGCTGCCCTCTTGTTCTCTGCCGCATTGGCGTCAGGATTCCATGCTGCTCTTGTCTGGCAGCACAATGCCCAATATGATGTAGCCAATAAGCGCGGGGAGCCCTCCTGTCACAATGGCAAGGATAACATAGCCCACTCGAAAGAGGCTAGGATCATAACCAAGGGATTCAGCCATCCCGCCCAAAACACCGCTAAGAACGGCGATAGATTTGTCTTTATAGAGTTTTTTATTCAATTTTACCTCCTCTGTTAATAAGTTTTTCATCTCTTTTTGCGCCCAACTTAAAGAATGAAAGAACATTTATGATTTCATATGGACGGTGGGCTGTCTGATGCCGCTTTCGATGAAGCATTTTCTTAATTCTATCATAACGAACAGGAGATCTTGCCAAACGCTCTTGCATAGTCAGAAGAAATTAATGGCTATTGTTATGCAGGCTGACGCCAGGATGGCAGCATTGCCATTTTTCGCTTTGTGCCACCCCGATTGCCTAGGCAATGACAGCCATGAGCATAAAGGGGCAACGCGATTTCAGTAAACCTAGTCTTGCCATCAGCAGTCGCATGCAGCACCGACGCGCGCGCCTAAAAAAAAGCGGACGGTTTCCTGGCTGGAGCCGTTTACGAGAAATGTCGATGGCATTGCCTTAGCAGCCTAAGGCGGCATGGCGAACGAGAATGGATTGCTTGTACGCGCCATGCGTGAAAACGCGCTAGATTGCCCTTTTTCTGCTTAGCGCCAATCAAATTCAGCGCCTGTCCGCAATCTCTTTGCATTTTTTTTGATTTGCTCCCCTATGGCTTTGGGGTATAGCGCGCAAAAGAGCGTTTAAGAGGGCTGCGATGGCGATGCGCACCTTGCAAACGGGCGTTCCCATCCAAATTCCAGCGGAAATGGGGAGAGTGTGCCTTCATATGCTTTGCTGTGGCTCTTTTGGGTTCGATAGCACGATGATATCATGCTATACTAGTCTGAAGCAAAAGCCGTTTTCGCCTTCAGTTAAAGGGCTGGAAACCAAAGGAAGGGGCATCCGCGATGAGGATGGCAAGAGAGATTCAGAAGACCTATGATCCGCAGAGCGTAGAGCCAGAGCTCTACGAAAGGTGGGAAAAAGGAGGCTATTTTAAGCCTGAAGCCAAAAATGGCGGAAAACCGTACACGATCGTCATGCCCCCGCCAAACATCACCGGGCAGCTTCACATGGGCCATGCGTTTGACTGCACACTGCAGGACATCCTAATCCGTTTTAAGCGCATGCAAGGGTTTAGCGCCCTTTGGCTGCCAGGCGAAGACCACGCAAGCCTGGCGACGGAAGTGCGCGTAAAGGACGCGATATGGAAAGAAGAGGGCATGACAAAAGAGGATCTTGGAAGAGAAGCTTTTCTTTCAAGGGCATGGGAATGGTCTGACCATTACCGAAAGCGCATTGCCCAGCAGCTTCGCAAGCTTGGATCTTCCTGCGACTGGACGCGGGAGCGCTTTACGATGGATGAAGGCTGTTCCAAATCAGTAACAAAGGCCTTTGTCAACCTCTACAATAAAGGCCTTGTTTACCGTGACAATCGCATCATCAATTGGTGCCCTGACTGCAAAACAGCGCTATCGGACGCTGAAGTGGAATATAAAGAGGCCCAGGGGCATTTATGGTATATCCGCTACCCTATTAAAGGTTCAAGCGAATTCATAACAGTAGCCACTACACGGCCGGAGACAATGCTTGGGGATTCTGCGGTGGCAGTCAACCCAAATGACGAGCGTTTTGCCAACCTTGTTGGAAAATTCGCCATTTTACCGCTTATGAATAAGGAAATCCCAATTATTTCCGATTCTTACGTTGAAATGGACTATGGGACTGGTTGCGTAAAGATAACGCCCTGCCATGACCCAAACGACTTTGAAGTTGGCAAACGCCACAATCTTGAGCAAATCCTTGTTCTGGACGAAGCCGCGCGCGTAAACGAAAACGGCGGCAAGTATTGCGGCATGGATCGTTATGAAGCCCGAAAAGCGGTAGTAAACGATCTAAGCGACTTGGGGCTCCTCGAAAAAATTGAGGAGATGGAGCACAGCGTGGGGGAATGCCACCGCTGCCACCACACAGTAGAGCCCATAACTTCTGTGCAGTGGTTTGTGAAGATGAAGCCGTTGGCTGAACCAGCGCTTGAGGCTGTGAACAACGGCTCCGTCTCTTTTGTGCCAGATCGCTTCAAAAACACTTACTACCAGTGGATGGAGAACATCCGTGACTGGTGCATTTCGCGCCAGTTGTGGTGGGGCCACAGGATCCCTGCCTATTTCTGCGACGACTGCGGCGAGATTGCTGTCGCAACAGAAGCGCCGCAATGCTGTCCAAAATGCGGATCGCCCAGAATTCACCAAGAAGAGGATGCCCTTGATACCTGGTTCTCTTCTGCACTCTGGCCATTTTCAACATTAGGGTGGCCAGACAAAACAGCCGATCTTGCAAAGTTTTACCCCAATGACGTGCTTGTCACAGGATTTGACATCATTTTCTTCTGGGTAGCGCGCATGGTGTTCTCCGGAATCGAGCACATGGGCAGCAACCCCTTTCAACATGTGTTTATCCATGGCATTATCCGCGATGAACAAGGGCGTAAAATGTCTAAGTCCCTCGACAATGGAATTGACCCGCTGGAGATGATTGAAAAATATGGGGCAGACGCGCTCCGCGCCACTCTCGTCACTGGAGTAGGGGCAGGAAACGACCAAAGGTGGCAAGAGCCTAGAGTGCAGGCTAGCCGGAATTTCTGCAATAAGCTAAACAATGCCGCCCGCTTTATTCAAATCAATTTAGCTGACTATGATCCAAGCGACGAAGCAGACGAAAAGAGCTTGTCAAACACAGACAAGTGGATCATCTCCCGCACAGATGAAATGATCATGGAAGTGACAGAAAATCTCGAAAAGTTCGAGCTGGGCGTTGCTATGGGAAAGATGCATGGGTTTGTGTGGAATGAGTATTGCGACTGGTATATTGAGTTTGTAAAGCCGCGGCTGTTTTCTGGCGATGATGAAGAAAAGAAAGCCGCGCAGCAGACTCTTTACCGAACCTTTATTTCCGTCTTAAAGCTTCTTCACCCATTTATGCCCTATATTACGGAAGATTTGTACCAATGCTTTAGTCCCAAGGGCATGCTAATCGTAGAAGAATGGCCTGCAAAGAACCCCAAAAACGAATACTCAAAGGAGCGGGAAGAAATCTCCGAAGTTATCGAGGCGATTCGTGGCATAAGAAACGTGCGCGCAAGCCTGAACGTTTCTCCATCGCTAAAAGCAAAGCTCTTCATTCGGCCAACTGAAGGCGATGGGGAGAGGATCATTGCCAACGCGTCCCTCTTTCAAAAACTTGCGGGCATAAGCGAAGTGGCTATCACACAGGCGTCGGACGAAGAGTTAGGCGGCGTGACCAAAGCCATCACGCCTAAAGCGCATTATATACTGCCGCTGGACGCGCTCATTGACATAGAGGCAGAAACTGCTCGCCTCACAAAAGAGCGAGACCGCCTGTCTAAAGACATTGAAAGGGCAAAAGGAAAGCTGAGCAATAGGGATTTTTTAGCGAAAGCTCCGAAAAAGATAGTGGATCAAGAAAAACTTGCTCTTGCGCAAAGCGAAAGGCTGTTGAATGACATTTTAGAAAGCCTTTTGCGTCTATAGCAAGGCGCCCTTGTTCTCAAAGCCCGAATGCATAGGCGCTCTTCCCTGGCGAGGGGCGCTTCACCGCTTAGCCTCCATACTCCCAATCGTGCTGCAGCGAGGCGGCGCATTCTATTGGCAGCATAAAGTCGATGCTAATTCTTGCATTTCCATGAAGCGTAGGATATAATGCTATTGCGCGAGAGTGCTGGAATAGGCAGACAGGCACGTTTGAGGGGCGTGTGTCACATTGGCGTACGGGTTCAAGTCCCGTCTCTCGCACTATGATTTTTGAAATATGGCTTAACTGAGCGAAATATTATTCAGCTTGACAGTCCGATATTTCGCTCAGCGCATCGAAATTTCGTAGGCTGCAGAATCAAAAAGTGGGACAAAAACTCCCCGCAGCTAACCCAAGGCAGGCTGTCTCACACCGCATTTGCGGTTTTTTTATTTGCGTGAATAAGGCAAAGCAAGAGAGATTCTGGGGCGACGCCCTGGGGCTTTTCGCCCATATTTGAGCAGGGGCACTTGATTCTTGTCTTGCTCAGCTCTTACCCACCTCCTTAACGCGTGTAGCTTCTAGCCCTGTTCCATTAATGTCAGCATCAAGTTCTGTGTCCGCTCGATGCTCTTGAATCCAGCTTTGCGGCGAGCGTTCATGCCCCATCACTCTGCACTTCCCGCAGCGCCTTAGGCCGAACGCTGGCAATTGCAGAGGCTGCCGCTCATTTTGCAGTGGCTGCTGCAGGCCCTGAAAACGCAGAAGGGACCTTGATCTCTCCTGCTTTTTTATATGACACAATCTTGTAATAGTATGCAGCGCCGCTTTCTGTTGCCGCGTCGACGTACATTTTTGCATTTTTGCCGACTATAGCGCGAATTAGGCTATATGCGCCGCCTTTTGAAGATGAGCGGTAGATTGCATATCCGTCGCAGTCGTCAACCGGCTCCCAGCTGAGCCTAACAGATCTGTCCCCGCCGACCGCCTTTAGGGCAAACGGGTTTGCTGGGCGCACTTTTGCGGATACAACCTCTGAATGCGCGCCTGTCTCTTTCACGCCATTCTCATAGACAAAGGGAACGCACTTAAAGTAATAGAATTTTCCGCATTCAAAGCCATATAGGATCTTTGCGGGATCCATCGCCCCCATGCTTGCAACAAGCTTAAATTCACTGTCACCGGCAAGGCAAACGTACACATCGCTTCCGTCTGCCCCAGTTGGCTGCTTTATGCGAAGCCGAAGCGCGGACGATGACTCATTGTCCAGCGTTAATTCAGGGGAGCCAACGATAAGCGGCTCTTTTTGCGGCGGCTGGTTTTCTCTAATGTATATGCGAACTGTTGATGCAAGAGCCTCCCCGTCCGCCGTCTTTGCCGATGCCTGTATGTCCACATATGCATTTTCCTCATCTTTCGCTATCGTAAGCTCGCCAGCCGCCCCATCATCCTTAAATGAGGTGCCTTCCGAATGGAGGCTTTGCACAGACCAATACAGCCCTTCAGCCGGTTGTAGGACTGTTCCTGCAGCCGTCAATATTTGTGCAACAAAAGTGTAGGACTGCCCCTTGCCAAGGGTGCCTCCAGGCGGGGCAATGTTTAGAATGCTCCCCTGTGCGGCATAGGCAGGATATGGCAAAATGAGGCAGAACGAGAGCAAGATCGACAATAATTTTATGTATTTCATATCATCAAACCTATCATTAAGATACTATAAACAATAATTAATCATATTCTCATTTAACCACCGAAAGACCATTAAGTAAACTTTTTTACAGCACACAAACATTATTTATAATTTTTTTGAAATGTGCAATTAAGCTGCGCAAGCACGCTATTTGCTGAATGGTTCAGGCGCGCCAAAGCACATTGCCTCAACTGCGCCTGCCATCCACAAATTCATTGCCCGTCAGCGAATATATTGAATTCTTTGCTTCAATCATATAAAATTTATTCATAGAACGCAAAAATTCTGCAATACAAGGAGGTAGCGGCATGGCAGCAATAACCGCAAAAGAAAACTATCTAAGGCTAGGAAGGGGCGAGATTCCAGAGTGGGTACCGGGGATGATGCCCTACAAGGATCATGGCCCATCGACCGCAATGGCAGGGCCTCTCACGATGTGGGTTGGGCAAAGTGACTTAAAGCCGATGTGGATGCAGCCAAGGGAGCCATGGAAGGATTTTTGGGGCGCAAATTACATAATTGGGCCGGAGGACACAGGATTTGCAGGCATACCAGATCCAAACAACCCAATCCTTCGCGACATCACAAAGTGGCGCACAGTCATCAAAAAGCCAGAGGCACCGAATCTGGACTGGGCAGCCATGGCGCAATCTGAGCTTTCGAATATCAACCGCGACGAAGTCGCGCTGTCTTGTGCGCTTGGCATGCAGCCTTTCGAGCAGCTGGTCGCATTGACAGGGTTTAACGACGCACTTTGCTACCTATATGAAGAGCCGGATGAAGTCAAGGAGCTGCTTAACTTCATGGCCGACTGGTATGTTCCCATCGTCAGAAACATTGTTCAGCACTACAAACCAGATCTCGTGGCTATTGCTGACGACTCCGCCGCCAAACAGGCGCCGTTTTTCTCGCCGGCAATGTACCGCGAATTTTTCAAGCCCATTTATGAAAAGATCTCAAAGCCGGCAGTCGACACAGGGGCCTTTATCGATTTTCATAATTGCGGGCGCTGCGAGGACTTCGTTGGAGACATGATTGATTTCGGCGTCCGATACTGGAATCCAGCGCAGATCGAAAACGACTTAGACGCGCTCAAGAAAAAATTTGGCAACAAAATAGCTATCTGTGGAGGCTGGGACGCTCCAAACCTTACCACGAGCTCAACGGAGGAAGAGGCGCGGCAGGCAGTGCGCAGCCATATCGACCGCTATGGAAAAGGCGGGGGATATGTCTTCTTTGGCGGCCTTTTCGGCAACAGCTGCGCCATGAATGCTGAGATTCCGCCTGACATTCAGCGCATTAACCAATGGATTTCTGACGAATGCTACGAATACGGCTCCGTTTTCTATCAAAACCCTGCCAACCGCGTTTCAACTATTGAAGAGCAAGGCTAACCAGCCGGATGCAAAACTTCGGCGGGATTTCCCCGCCGATTTTTTGCAGGCGCTAACTAAATGGCTCGAAAAAAACAAACGTCCGCTTCCATGGCGAGGCACTAAAGATCCATACCTCATATTGGTCTCGGAAGTCATGGCCCAGCAGACCCGCGCCCAGGTAGCCGCTGTCCGCTGGCCAGACTTCGTCGATCGGTTTCCGGACCTAGAGCGCCTAGCCGCGGCAGAAAGCGAAAGCGTGCTAAAAGCCTGGGAAGGGCTGGGATACTATGGGCGGGCGAAGAACTTGCATAAAGCGGCAAAAGCTGCCCTGGCTGCAGGCGGGCTGCCGAATTCCTTCGAGGGGCTTCTCAAACTGCCTGGCATCGGGCCATATACAGCAGCCGCAATTGCCTCTATCTGCTATGGGGAAAAACAGGCCGCCATTGATGCTAATGCTCTGCGAGTTGCCTCGCGCGTCCTTGCTTTATGGCCTTTGGACAGGGCGCTGGCCAAAACGGCCTATGAAGAGGCAATGGGCGATCTGGATCCCGGCGCCTCAAATGAGGCGGTCATGGAACTGGGGGAAACCTTGTGCACGCCAAAGTCCCCTGCATGCGAAGCCTGCCCTGTCCAGCTTCACTGCCTTGCCCATATGGAAAACGCCGAAAACTCATTTCCTCTGCCAAAAGCCCATAAGGCAAAGCGGGTGGAAAGCATGACTGTTTTTGCCCTCAGCCACCAAGGGCTCGTTGCTCTCTCAAAACGGCCGGAACGCGGCCTTCTCAGCGAAATGCGGGAGTTGCCGAACGCCAGCGGCTTTCTGAGCGAGGAAGATGCCAAAAAGTGGCTTATGCACATGGGCTTTGAGTCGGTTGAAATTATGGGCTCAAGGGAGGCGAGCCATATTTTTTCGCACATCGAATGGCGCATGCTCGTTTATGAAGCCAAAGCATCTCCGCCAGTTCCCATGTTTGCCTGGGCAAGCCCGCATGAAATAAGCAAAAAGTTTGCCCTTCCCACTGCATTTCGAAAATTGCTTTAAAGCTGGCGCGGCGCTTATAGCTCACACAGCCTGCATTCATAAACTCTTTGAATGCCGAGTGACGCACTCCCGCGCCTACAGACGCGAGTGCTTCCCGCTCAAGGCCCGCAGCCGAGCCAGTGCCAGCGAGAAGACCCATGCGTCCTTCGGTTTTATGGCAAGCTCACGCCATCAGCAGGCGCAAACCCTCGTTCCTCATGTTTATTGCAGTGTTTATGCCTCTGCCGCAGGCAAAACCGCAGCTGCCGCAGCAGTATGCGCGCTCCGACAGCGCAAGGATTTCCTTAGATTCGCCACACCTTGAACATGTTTTGCTTAGCGGACGCCATTTATCAACAGATGCAGGCCGCTTTCCCTGTTCGGCAAGTTCGCAGGCAAGCATTGCGCGGAACATTCCCCAGCCATTGCCGGAAACGATTTTGCCGAAATGAAGGGCCGCGGTATCCCCTTCATGTCAAAACATCAATGCAGGCTGCGTTATAGGCGTTGGCTATCCGCCTGCCCTGCTTGCGCAAAAAGCCTTTTCTCCTAATGGCAATGCGCTCATGCAGGCGCGCAGCTTTTATGCGCTGCCTGTTTCGGTTGCTGCTGCCCTTTTGCAAGCTTTTCAGGCGCAAGCCGGCAAGACCTCGGATAGTTTGCCCTGCCGCCATCCGGCGACATAAAAGCGGAAAAAACTGCTGAATGCCGCCTGCAAGTGCAGTTGGGCATTCGCAGGCGCAAAGCTGCTGGCTTCTTTAAGCTACGGAAATTCTGACTTGTACTGCGCCGGAGTATTTCTTTGGTTTTCCCGCAATGCCCTATCTTGTGCAGGCATGCGGCTGTAAATGAACCGCGCGCAGCCAAAGGCTTTGGCAAGCAGCGTTTCCTGCGCTTTGCTGGGATATATCCTGAATCAATACACTTTATGCAGTTTTTCGCTTTATTCAATGCTTTTCGCCCTGGCTTTCGATTTGCCCCTTAACTGCTTCAAGCGGAGCGCCGCCTGCGGCCAGCAGCTCTGGCTCCAAAAGCGCGCTTTCCATCATTACAGCCCTGACTGCTGAAACTCTCTTCAAAAAGCTGGCTGCCTGCACTTTTATTGGCTTGCCTCTGTTTTGGGATACCTTTGAAAAGTGCATGCATATGGCCTTTTCCCACTCTGTCAGCGACAGCCTTTTGCGCAGGAGCTATATACCCAAATACTTCTTTTCACGGTTTGAAATATCTTTGCCAAACGCCTTTCGGCGATATTTCGCTGCAAGCGCAAGATGATAATATAGTAAAAAAAACTGAATAGGCATCGCTGTCTAATTCCACATCATCACACTATTACTGCATAGTCGACTGAATATATTTGCAGAATTCTAGCGAAGGAGAGCCAAGGCCCTGGCCATTCATCCCGCCGCCTTAAGGCGGGGGCTTATGGCAATATGGGTTAAACCAGAGCGGCCTTTTTCTTCTTTCGGAGGCGCTCAACGACAGCTGGGAGGATGGCAAGCATGCGATCCGCTTCCTCCTCTGTGTTGTAGACAGAAAAAGAAACCCTCAGGGCCTCATTCGAAAGGCTTCCCTCTATGCCAACTGCCGTTAGGACATGGGGCGCTTCATTGCTGGACTGTGAGCAGGCAGATCCAGTACCAGCGCAGATCCCAGCATCATTTAGTTCGCCGATAAGAAGGGCAGAATGCCCAATCCCTTCAATGACAAAGGACGCGTGGCCAGGCAGGCGGGAGACAGGGTCGCCCGTAAGCTGAACCCCGGCGATCTTTAGTGCCCCCTCCACAAACTTGTCGCGAAGGCCCGAAAGGTATGGGACACTCTCTGAGAGCTGGGCGACGCTTTCCTGTAGCGCTGCAGCCATGCCAACAATGCCAGGTATATTTTCCGTTCCAGAGCGGGCGCCGCGCTCTTGCCCGCCTCCTGTCATAAACGCTTGAGGGAACAGGCCAATTCGGGCGAAAAGCGCCCCTGCCCCTTTTGGGCCATGGAATTTGTGCGAGGAAAGCGAGAGCAAATCGCATCCTATTTCGCGCACGCTGACAGGTATGTGGCCGACTGCCTGCACAGCGTCTGTATGAAACAGAATGCGGCGCCGCTTAGCGACGGAGGCAAGAGCCTTTATGTCTAGAACAGTTCCCACAACATTGTTTGCCAACATTGCGCTGATGAGAATGGTGTCGTTTCGAAGGGCATTTTCCAGGGTATTCGGCGATATTTGCCCATTTTTGTCTGGATTTAGAAGCGTAACCTCAAAGCCGCGCGCTTTTAGGGAATCAAGCGTCTGAAGTATGGCACTGTGTTCGATAGCTGTAGAAACAATGTGCCTTCCCTTGCCCTGTCTTTGCGCACACGCTGCATGAAGCGCCCAGTTATCGCTTTCCGTGCCTCCGGACGTGAAGTAGATCTCTGTCGAATGGGCCCCAATGGCTTTCGCAACGGTGCTTCGGCTCGCCTCTAGCTTTTTTTTGGCTTCTTGGCCGAATGAGTGAATTGAAGACGGATTTCCGTAGTCTTCGCAAAAGCATGGAAGCATTGCATCCATTGCTGTTTTCGAAACCCTTGTGGTTGCGCTGTTGTCGACATATATTCTGTTGTCCATAACACTCCTTTCGATATATGCAAGTCAGGCGATTCCAGAGTCCAGCGCTTTTAGCCGCCTTAGCTCGCGCATTGCCATCAGCACGCAGGTGGTGACTGCGAACGAATCAGCGATTGGCCCAGCAAACACTGCGCCTTCAATGCCATATTTCATCGGCAATAGCAGCAAAAGTGGAATAAGGTAAAGCCCCTGGCGCGTGATGGAAAGGAAAATGCCTTGCGCTGCCTTTCCAATTGAGTTGAAAAAATTAACAGTGATGGGCTGCAGCCCGTTGGCGAACATAAGCAGCATGTAAATGCGTATATACCGCTCAGCAAACTGGAAGTACAAATCGCTGCCGCTTCCGAAGATAGAGGCTATCTGCCTTGGAAAGAGCTGAAAACAGGCGAAAAACGATGTTGACATGACCAAAGAGATTGCTGCCGCCTTAAGATAAGTCTCCCGAACCCTCGAATAATTTTTTGCGCCATAGTTAAAGCCTAAGATTGGCTGGCAGCCCTGCCCTGTCCCCACGTTAAACGCGAGAACAACCGTGTTTACTTTCGCAACAACGCCGGCAACCGCAAGCGGGATGTCAGCCCCATAAGGCGAAAGGGAGCCATAA
>JAITGT010000103.1 GCA_031280495.1 Eubacteriaceae bacterium | reverse complement strand
GGGGGACGGAGGGATATGCGGAGGTGGAGGCATTGGGGATATTGGGGGCCTTGGGGGACTTGGAAGCCTGTTCGGCAGCCAGTCCGGGCTTCTGCCAATAATGCTATTGATGCTGGCCCTGTCGGGCGGACTTGGAATCTGAAAATGCCAGTGAGGTGGAGATGGCGAATAGACAATCCGACAACTTAATTCTTTTAATGGCGTTTGCCTTGCTGGCCAATGCTGCAACGCCCCTCATTCAGAGGCAAAGGTCTGGCGCAAATGGGCCATTTGAATTCGATGAAAGCGGGGATCTTGTGCGCGGCGAGACGAAAGAAAGCCCCCTTGGCGTCCTTTCAGCGCTGATACAGGCAGACAATGGGCGAGTATTGAGAATTCTCTCCAAGGCCAAAGATCTTCTAAACGACATACATATGCTTGCAGAGGCAGATTTCTCGCAAAAAGCGCTCAGCGCCCCGTTTTCAGCAGATGGGCTTGACGCCATCGCCGATCTTTTGGGGCTAGACGGGCTTGCTGGGCTTGCTCCGGCAATGGAAGCCCTTATGTCTTTTAGCGCTGTGTCAAAAGAGGCAAATGCCTATGAGCCTCCGCCTTCGCTGCCACTGATCAATCCAGACGGCTCAAAAACGAGAGCGATAGTTGATTCTGTCGCTCCCACATATAGGACTGAGCCGGACGAAGACGAGTATCGAGATCTAATGGAGCTTTTAGACATGTTCGAAGACAAAGGCGAATGACTGCTTTCTGCTTTTGGCCTGCAGGGCGGCGCGTTAGGACATTTGGCTGCCTCTCTTCACCTCCCATACTGTACATTTGACTGGCGCCTTTTGCTTTCAAACGCGGCGCCTTTTTTGCCTTCCGCTGCCTTTTTGCCCAATTCGTTGCATGCTCGCGCCTGAAATACTATACTGTCTTTGAAGGGCGGGGTTAGGTATGGAAAAAGGCTTGATTGTCTATTATTCGCGCGGCGGGTCCACTGAGAAAATTGCCTTAGACTTAGCGAAAGAGACAGGCTACGACTCAGAAAGGCTCTCCTACAGAGGAGGCAAAAAAATCTCTTTTGTGGCGGCAGGCGCAGAGGCAGCGCTAAAAAGAACGGCCGAATTCGAGGGTGCCGCAAAAGATCCTTCCAGTTACGAGAAAGTGATTTTCCTTTCTCCTGTGTGGGCCTCTGCGCTGTCTACTCCTATCCGAAGCTACATGAAGCAGTGCAAAGGCTCCATTAAGAGTTATGCGATCATTGCAACAATGGCGTCAAGCGGCAGCGGCGGCCTATTTAAAGAAGCTGAAGGCATATTGGGAAAGGCCGCAATCGCCACAAAAGCCGTTTTGGCGTCTGATGCAGCAAAAGGCTCTTACGATTTGAGCGGTTTTGCGCAAATAGAGGAGAAATAGCCTTTTTCAGCGCCT
This sequence comes from Eubacteriaceae bacterium, assembly GCA_031280495.1. The sequence goes on along the minus strand of JAITGT010000103.1, from coordinate 12,417 downwards.
TTGCGCCAAATGGCGACAGCTTTAGGCGGCAAACAAACATTAAGGACAGCAAGCAATTTTTGTTGACAAAATGTATGCTTTGCATATTATATGGCGAAAGGCCTAGAGCCTGCCGCCCCGGACAGCGCCCCTCCTGCGCTTCAGCGGGCAAGAGATTAAAGAGACATATATGCGGTTCCGCAACCAGGCACTTTTGAACAAGGCCAAAAGCTGCCATTTGCTTTGCCATCATCCAAGTAGTCAATGAAACCCGCCACGGGGCGTAAACCGCGGCGGGTTTCTGCTGTTTGCGCCCGATGCGCCACTTGCGCGCTTAAGCGCTTTTAAAGAAGCTTATATATGTTGTGCAAATAATTTTACACAAATTATAATACAATAATTTTGTCTTTGCACCTTTGGTTTATTCTCAAAAAATATTTAGCAACAAAGATGATATATACATTATATGCCTTATATCCTAAATGAATGTAGGATATATATGCAATTCTACTGTAAATATATACATTATAAATCAATAATTCTAACGTTGATTGCAATTTTCTCACTCTTTTCAATTTGACTTCAAATTTTAAAACGATATAATACTCTATAGCTAAATTCACAAATAGTATAAGAAAACGATGAGAAATGAGCGAGAAAAGCATTACGGCGCCATGCGACGCAAGGCCGCTTTCGCAAATGGTGTGTAAAAATGGACAAAGAAACAGTTTTGGCCTGCGGCATGCTTGACCCAAGCCATGCCCTAGTGATTGAGAAGGCGGCGCCTACCGCTCCTGGCGTGAGCAAAGCCGAGGCAAGCTTTCTGACCGGAAAAGCCTTGATAAGCTACGACGACTCTGCCACAGATCCTCGCAGCATCGCGCGCTATATTGGGAATCTTGGTTTCGAGTCAGTGCAAGACAGCATAATGAACACAATTGCAATGCAGTTTTCCGGAGACGACAGCAGCAACAGCGCTTTGCGATTTGAGAATTCTTTGACGTCTGTTGACGGTATTGAGTCTGTATCCATAACAGGCGGAAGCCTCGTAGCAGTAAAATATGACCGCAGCCAGGCTCGGTTGGCAGAAATCCAAAAAATCGCGAGAGAAAGCGGGCCTTGCGCAGTAGATTTTCTCAATTGCGAAAGCTCTTCGCAAGCGCTTTTCTCGCGCCTGAAAAAGAAGCTTGCCATAAGGCTTTGCTTTGTTTTTGCCGCATCCGCGCCTGTCTTGTTTTTGTCTGCATGCCTCGCATCAAGCGCAGCAGCGCCGCTGGTGCCCAGTTTTCTCAGCCCAGGCAGCTACCCATTGCGATTTGCCCTTGCCCAGATGCTCTTTTCGCTTCTTGCCCTTATTTCTGCATGGCCTATGGCAAAGCGCGCAGTTCGCGCTGCAAGCAGGAGATCAGCGTCAATGGACGCAGTTGCCATTGCTTTGTTTGGATCCCTGCTTCTGCTGAGCTTCTGGGAGACGGTCCAGATCGCGCTGGGCAGCGTTGGCGCGTTCAGCCATCTCGCCTTTGGATCTGCTTGCGGAGTGCTATGCGCTGCATGGGCAACACAGTTTTTGGCTTTTTCTTTGTCCTTAAAGATGCAGTCACGCTATTCGGGCATCGTCGGCGCGGCGCCTCAAGCAGCGCGCAAAGTGGGCATGGATGGGGTGCAGTCGAGCATACCGGCTAACGAAGCGCAGCAGGGTGATGTCCTGGTCGTGCAAGCAGGCGAAGGGATCCCTTGCGACGGAACGCTGATCAGCCCGGAAGCCGCCGTTTTCAGCAACCCGTTTTTCGCGGATTCTGGGGAGCAGCCTGTTGCTGAGGGGGAAATGATCTATATGTCATCCGTGAACGCAAATTCCCCCATTCGGATAAAGGCTTCCAAAAACAGCGTGCAGAGTTTTGCATCAGCTGCCTATAGGATTATGCGGGACGCCCAATTTCCTGCATCAGGTTCCAGAGAGCCCGCAGCAAAGGCCAGCATGCGCTCTGTCCTTTATGTTTTTGCGGCATCTGCCGCCGTCGGGCTTTTTTATGGCTTTGCGCTAGGCGAACTAGGCACAGGCATAAAGATGTTCGCTTCTGTCGCCGCATGCGCCATACCTGTTCCGCTGCTCATCGCCCTGCCGCTTCACGAAGCGGCAGGCTGTCTAAAAGCGGCAAAAAGGAGCGCATTTTTTCGCTCTGTGCCCATAGCCAAAGAATTCGGCCAGCTTAAGACTCTGCTCTTCGCACGCTCCTCGCTGTTTGCCTCCAGCCCACACATAGCCGAGTTTCGAACGAGAAAGGGCTCAGACAGCCGGATGGTTCTGCAGCTTGCTGCTTCGGCAGAAGCCGGATCCCGGCACCGCTACGCAAATGCGCTCCTGCGCCTGGCTGCAGCAAAAAATATTTCGCGGCTTGATGCGGAAAATGTCAGAAAGTCGCCTGAAGGCGGCGTGGAAGCGCAGGTAAACGGCTTCGGCGTTGCGATAGGCTCAACTGCTCTTATGCTGGCGCGCGGCATCGACATGGGCATGTTTTCAAAGGCGACAAAAGCGCTCGCAAAAGACGGAAAAAGCGTTGTGTATATAGCTGTAGACGGCAATGTGCTTGGCATGGCGGCTTTCTCTGAGCAGTTTAGGAATGGATGCCCGGAAGTGTTCGCAGACATAGAAAAGCTTGGCGTTGAATGCCGCCTGCTGAGCAGCGACCCGCCTGTGCTCGCAGACACGCTTGTGCAGCAGACGGGCATGTCTCAATACGCTCCCAAAGACAGCGGGCAAGCAGGCATAGCTGTTGTTGAAAGCAAACCCGATCCAGCGCAAGACAGCGGAGCACCCGACATGATTGTTGAGCTTTGCGAAACAGAAAGCCTCCAGTCACGCACAGAGAGCATCCTCGTTTTAGGCAATGGGCTGAATGCCGTCAAAAGCGCCTGTTTGGAAAGCCGCCATATGGTCTCCTTCTCAACTTCGCTTAAAGCATGCAGCTATGTTTTGCTTGTGTTTCTTTGCCTGCTTGCAGCGCTTGCAATTTCAGAGCCAGGGATATCCGCTGCCGTCTCATTTGGATCGTCTGCTGCACTCGCTGCGCTGCATAGCCTCATTGCCTTTCGAGCTTAGCCGCTGCAGGAAAGCGCAAACACAGGAAATCCTGCCTGCAGCGGCGCGCAGCATTCAAAGCCGCTGTGCCTGCAGAGAAATAAAAGGCGCTTTCGCACGAGCCAATGAACCCCCAAAAAGCACAAAAAATCCGCTCTGCAGCGGGTTTTTTTTCGCAGCATATGGGGCAATGGCGAAACAGCTGCACACATTCCAGCGGATGGCAAGTCGAGGCTCAGTGGGCTGGCTGATGGCGAAATCAATCATTTGTCCTTTTGCGCAGCCTATGGAAACGCGCCCCGAACGCAGGCGCGCCGCTATTCATAGGTTTTGCGCTTGCGACGCTCCCCGTTAGCAGCGCAGACGAAGCCGAAACCGGAAGCCTAACCGGGCGAACGAAAGCAAGCCTCGATGAAAAACGCCTCTGCAAACGGCATGAAGGCCTAGGCAAACGCGAGCCGGCAAAAGGCGTCGGCCTGCTTTAGGGGAAGGCGGTTGACAGGACGCGAAACGTTTGCGCAGATGTGCCCCCGAGGCAGGAGGCCGCCGGCAGCGCCGTTGTCTCCCATGCGGAAAACCTGCTGAGATGCACGGTGCCGGCGCTATCGCAGCCAATGCGCAGTTGCGAGAGCGCCGGCAATTGCGGCTATGCACCCCTCAAGGGCATAGCTTCGCATGCCAAGACGACCAGACGCGCTAGCGCACAAAACGCGATTGCGCAAAAGGGCTGGCCTTTGCGAAAGCATGGCCTGCGGAAAAGAGGCTGGCGGGCGCGCGGCGGAAAACACTTATGCTTAGGGGAATTGAGGCGCCAAGGCTCCAAAAGGGGATTTCGAGGCCGATCTCCTGGCGTGCGAGCGCGAGGGCGGCGCTGGCTGCCTGCGAAAAGAAAACCTAAATGTTCCGACTTCAAAGAAAACTGCAGGGCAAAGGTTTTGTGGCGATTCGAGAGCCATCGCGGCGAGCATAATGAAAGCATGAACTATCAGGGAGTTGGGATGCGCGCCAAAAACCCCTTCAAATGGAAGGGGCATTAAGAATGGCGAAGCCAAACATGGGATTGGCCTGAGTAGCGATGCGCGGCATTCGGAAGGCGCAAGAGAAATTATCGATCTTGCGTGCAGCACTTAAGCTGGCAAGCAGAGCAGCAATCCGCATAATGGCAATTGGGCAAGACATTTCACATAGCGCTGTAGTTGAGCAGCTGCGAAAACATTTACAGCTATTGCCAAGGATCGTTGAAACAGCGGCGCTTTTTGCGCCGCGGGATTGAGAAGCGAATAACTATTTGGCATTGTGCATGAGGGCTGTTGCATATCAAAATTCTTGATATACAGCAGCCCCGTTTTGCTGAAAGCATAAAAGAAGGCGCTAAACACCTAATAAGTAATGGTACAAATCTATTACGCCAATGTAGATGCCTCCGCAAAGCTTGGCGACAGCATCTGCAATCAGCTGAACCCCTGCTAATAACATTTCTCTTCTCTCCTTTCTACGATTCCTTTGCAGCCTAGCCAAAAGCGTTTTACTGCTGACTCTGATCTGAAAGGCAGCTCCGCATTGCCTGCCTCCAGCGACCAACTACTGGCTTTCCGCTTCTTGTCAAGCAGCAGGCTGATGGATGAGCGGGCAATGGGTTTGCCTGGCAATGGCGCGACGACTGCTTAGACTTCGTTATATCTACTTTACAATTACAATGTAACACAAAACAAGCGATTAATCAACGCAATTCTATTGTTCTAAAAAAACGTTAATATCATGATACTATATTTTTACAAATTTTCTATATGCTATGGCTTGCGAGCGCTTCATTATTTCAGCATAATTATAGCTTATTATTGCTATATAGTTCAGAAATTGCTATATTAAGCGCAATTTCATGCATAAATATACTGCGTGCCCAATTGCGCTGCAATATATCCAACGAATGTACAATGTAAAGATGATTGCCGGCAGATATCTATGGAAGGGCTTTATAGCCATATCTATAAAAGCCCTCTAGTGCTGCAGGGCTGGACAGCCACTCGCAAAACGAGGCAGAGTCTTCCTTTGCGTGGCTTGCGGCGACTGCGGCGACTGAATACACAAGATCGCTGTATGTATTCGGTTGGGCTATATCGATGACCGACACAGTGTCGGAATCGTAAACATCTGAGAAGAATCCAACGCCAGAAGAGCACTCCCCATTTTCTACAGAGCGAAGGGCATCGCCTGCGCTCTCTTTCACGATGAGCCTCCCTGCCAACTTTGTGTCAAGGCTCATATAAAACAGCGCCTGCTTTGCATAATATCCAGACGCTTGGCGCTCTGGATCGCCAATTGCAACATTCCCTGCGCCTTCGCCAGCAAGGCTGAAAAATGAGTCATAATTGAGAGGATTGCCTTTTGGAGCAAACAAAACGACAGAGTTGGTGAAAAGATCCGCCTTGCTCTCACTGTCCAAAAGCGAATTGGCAACAAGCCTGTCTGTTGTTGTCTTCATATCGCTAACAATTATGTCAATTTGGGATCCTAAGCGTATCTGCTCTTCCAAAACAGGCAGCGAAGCGAAGTTGAGCACTATGCTCACGAGCGGATTTGCGCTTGAATACTCTTTTGCAGCATTAGTGAGAGGCAGGCGCAGGCTTGAAGGCGCGCTTACGTAAAGAGTGACAGGATCGGAAGGAGGGGGCTCTTCATCCTGCGCGCAGGAAACCGCCGCCGCGCAGAAAAGAAAAACAAAGGAAAGGCAAATTCTCCATCCCTTTGCCGCATGCTGCTTTGCCCGTATTCCATGTCGCTTGCAAGGCATTTATGTTCCTCCAAATCAAAGATGCATTGCACCCTTATGCGCGTTCTTTGCCCAGCTCTGAGGACTGCGCCCCTGCCGCTCTAGCCATACGAGCAGAATGCCGCTGGCAATTCGGCGCGAAAGCACCAAAAAAAGCGATACGTTTCCTGCTGGCATGAGGTATATGCGCAATGCGGCATCTCCTTGCGCAATTGGCGGAATCAGCAAGCTCCGCCTCCATCCCTGCTGCACGCGCCTCTCTTCAAGACAGTTCTCAGAAATTTTGAGACTGTAGCCGGAAGGCAAAAGCAACCACCAGTCAGCGCGCAGGCTATGCCCCCCGCTTTGCAGTTTTTCGCCTTTTCGGACAGCCCGCAGCACTGCCTCTTCACCCCAGGGGAACTGCCCCCTCCTTTATGAAGGGAATCTCCGCAGCGCGCTCGCCGGGCATGCACAGTGCGATTGGCTCCACAGGTTCCTGTCCAAAGAGCCAAGGAACCTGCGCAATATATGCGCCTATGCAAAGCTTTTGCCTTTTTGCGCGCATCAGCGCAGCGAAGGGAGGCAGCAACTCTGCCTGGCCTCAAGGCACTTCCTGGCGACAGCCAAAACCTGCAAACCCTCAATGAGGCTTGAAACGTATTCAGCGAAGCCAGCCAGGCTTTGCCCTCAACATGCACTCAGCCGTTATTGGCATTGCGGCACGGCTGATCCCAATGGATTTTTCAAAAGTGCTCGCTGTAGCGATTGAGTCAGCCCTAATATTTGCATAGCAAGATCAGCCCAATTGCGCAAACTTTGGCAAACAATAAAATAAATGGCCGCTTCTTGCCATCCTTCTATAGAAAAGAGGAGGCACGGCGAGCCACACTTCAACTCAATTATAGCACAGCCCGCTAGAAGAGCGGTGAAAAATCAGAAAAAGAGGCACAGGCTGCCAAAGAACTGGAAAAAGGCTTGCTGAATGGAGTAGTGAGGGAATGGCGCCGCCTCTGTGCACTCCGCTCCCCGCAAAGCCATCAAGGCACCTGCGGGCGCCATCTGTCCGCGCAGGGGGCCAAAGGCCCAGGGCAACTGCGCGCTTGCGGCGAAAGAAATCTCGGAGCGTGCCGGCTTTCGCTGCCAAATGCGCCTTTTGGACATGGCCTAAGCCTCCGCAAAGATCTGCAAGCATGTTTCCGCCTCTGGCGGCGCGCTCAGCGCGCCGCCAGAGGCGGGCATGAAGTAAAGAGAAATGGCTTCGACAGCCGCTATAAAGGTGCAGGAAGACGGTCGGGCGCTTCTTTTTGCTGCACAAAGGTGTTTGGGCGGTTGCAGCGAAATATGGCAAACGCCTTTCAGCATATGCAATGCTTGCCCAGTTGGCAAACACTGCAATCTATCGCATAAGCATAAAGGTTTGGTGATTCTCAAACAGGCCTAAAATGCAGCGCCTTCCTGCAAAACGCGAACTCTACTGCTCCGCTGCAGGAGCCGTTTCGAGGTATGCCTCTTTGAAAGATATCCATCCTAGGGGAGAGCGCAAGACCCCTTTTAGTTCAGGCTTGCACACATTTGGGCGAGTATAAAAGTAAAGGGGGATGAAAGGCATGTTTTCCTCAAGCTTTGCTTCTGCCTGGTGCATCAGCTCAGCGCGCTTTGACATATCCGCTTCTACCTTTATTGCGTCGATGTCAGCCTGGTAGTACTGCTCCCAGCTCTGATCCGCATTTGGCCCAAAAGTGCTGGAAAGGCCAACAATGCCGCTTCTGCCAAGCTGCGGGTGATTGTTTCCAGATGAAGTCGAGAAAATTTCCAAGAAGTTGATGGGATCGTTATAGTCTGCAATCCAACCCATCCTTGCTTGCATAAAGTCGCCATCTGTCAAAGCTGTCTGGAAGACAGCCCAGTCTTTTTGCTCAACACTGACAGTGATGCCATATTCTTTCCACATATTTTGAATGGCCTCAGCAAGCGCAATATTTGACGTGTTCGTGTTGGTTGCAAAGACCCACGTCGGGAAGTCCGTAAACTTCTTTGACGCTTCGTCGTAGGCATATCCAAGCCCTTTGAGAATTTCGATTGCCTGGGCCCGGTTTCCTTCCACGTTTCCGGGATCCCACCAATTTTTGCCGGTCTGCCGGAAATCCGACCCGTTTCCGTCCGACATGCCTTGAGGCACAAACCCATTGGCTGGGATTTGCCCGCCCTGGAGGATCTGATCGCAAATATAGTTGCGATCAATGAGGAGAGACAGCGCCAGGCGAGCTTGAGCATTCTGCGCTGTCGTCCAACCGGACCATGCGCTGTCGTTTGATGAGGCATTGCCAATCCCAGGCTTTAGGCTAATATTTGCGTTAAACGGCAAGAAAAACGTGCCTATGTAGTCGCTGATGTAGAAATCCTTCCCAAGGCGCTCGGCTTTCAGTTTCCCAATCATAGACACAGGCAGGTTGTCAAGCAGCATATACGTGCCATTCTCATATGCCGTGAAATTTGCGTCGTCCTGATCGCTCATCGCAAAAATAAGCTTGTCCAGCTTCACATTTGCAGCGTCCCAATAGTTCTCGTTCTTCGCAAACACAAGCTGGCTTCCTGTAAGATCCCAATTTTCCAGCTTAAATGGCCCGTTGGTAATGTACGTATCTGCCTGGACAGCCCACTGCTCTGGGTTGGCCTCCACAATGTCTTTACGTACGGGATAGTATGTGGCAAAGGCGAGAAGCTGGTCGAAATAGGCGCAAAAAGAGCTAGTAACGACTGTGACAGTCCTTGCCGCGTCGTCGGATGTTACATTCAAGTTTGGCGCTGACTCATCGTATCCATCAATGACGTCAAATATGTACTGGTAATCTGCTTTTGTTGCCGGATCCGCCGCTCTCTTCCACGCATACTCAAAATCAGATGCCTTTACCTCCACGCCATCTGACCATTTCAGCCCTTCCTTGAGCGTGATAACATATTGGTACCTTCCATCGCCCAGAGGCGTCGGCGTTACGATTTCCGTCGCGCATTCTGGCTGCAGCTCCAAGCCGCCGCTCTGGCTCTTTTTATAGGAGTAGATGCCTGCAAATGCGTTTGTCAGGTACGTCGAGCCGTCCACAGACGCGTTGAGCGCTGGGTCAAGCGTTCTAACAGCCGGGCCGACAACGACAGTCGCTTCGCCGCCCGCAGCGCCGCTACCCGTGCCAGGCGTGCAGGATGCTAGAGTCAGTGCGCACGCAAGCGCCAGCATAATGGCCGCAGCCTTCTTTGTTTTCATTGCTAATCCTCCGTTTTTGTTAACATAATTGCCTTTCAACCAGCATTTTATCAAAACACTTGTTTTATGTCAATGCGCGCTAAACCCGATTCCAGCATGAACAGCTGTGCCGCGCGGACACTTCTGAAAGCGAAGGCGCTTCCTCGGCGCATTTTTTCAAGGAATAGGCGCATCGGCTTCGAAATGGGCATCCCTCTGGCAGATCTATAGGGCTGGGCACATCCCCCTCAAGCACGATGCGCTGCCGGCTTCTTTCTTTTGCGGGATCGGCAATAGGGACAGCTGAAAGAAGGGACGCAGTGTAAGGGTGGAGAGGGTGTGCCCGCAGTTCGCCCGGCGGGGCCACTTCAACGATCTTTCCTAAATACATAACAGCAATTCTGGTAGAAATATGCATCACAACAGATATGTCATGCGCGATAAAGAGGTAAGTAAGGCTAAGTTTTGCCTGCAGATCTTCAAACATGTTGATAATTTGAGCCTGGATGGAAACATCCAGCGCAGAGACCGGCTCATCGCACACGATAAATTTCGGATTCATGGACAGCGCCCTCGCAATTCCGATGCGCTGGCGCTGGCCTCCTGAGAATTCGTGCGCATAGCGCGTGGCATGCTCGCTGGAAAGCTCTACGGAGCTCATAAGCTCTTTGACGCGCTCATCCCTTTCCTTTTTGCTTTTGCTGTATTTTTGTATGTCCATCGGCTCTGCGATAATGTCTGCAACCGTCATGCGCGGGTCCAGGGATGAGTAGGGATCTTGAAAGACCATCTGCGCCTTTTTGCGCAGTGCGGCTACACTTTCCTTCGAGCGGATTGCTTCTCCCTCAAAGAACACTTCTCCAGAAGTGGGCTTGTACAGATGCAATATGCTCCTGCCAACAGTTGTCTTTCCGCACCCTGACTCGCCAACAAGGCCCAGCGTCTCTCCTTGCGCGATTTCAAAAGAGACGCCGTCAACCGCCTTGAGAGTGCCATGGCGAAAAAGCCCGGCGTTCACGCGAAAATGCTGCTTTAGCGCGGCCACTTTCAACAGGGCATTGTCTTCCGCCATTATTGCTGCCTTCCCAAAGCCTGGACCGCTTCTTTCTTTGCATTGAGCCAGCATCTCGCAGAATGCGCTTCGCAAATGGAAACCTCAGGCGGCACTTCCGCCAGGCAAATTTTCATTGCTTCTGCGCACCGCGGCGCAAACGCGCACCCTTTTGGAGGCGCAAGCAGATCGACTGGGGATCCGGCAATTGGGACAAGGCGCCCCTTTTCCTTCGCTGCAGAGGGAATCGATCTCAAAAGGCCTTTTGTGTACTCATGGCTTGCGCTGTAAAAAACCTCTTCTGCTGTGCCCCGCTCCACAATCCGGCCCGCATACATGACGATGACCTCGTCGCACATCCCCGCAACAACGCCCAGATCGTGCGTAATCATGACAATAGCCATCCCAAGGCGGTGCTGAAGCTCTTCCATCAATTCCAAAATTTGCGCCTGTATGGTCACGTCAAGCGCTGTGGTGGGCTCGTCTGCAATCAGGATGTCCGGCTCGCACGCGATGGCCATTGCAATCATAGCCCTTTGGCGCATGCCTCCAGAAAGCTCATGGGGATATTGCTTAAGCCGCCTTTTGGGATCGTTGATGCCAACAAGTGAGAGCATTTCCTCTGCCCGTTTGCGCGCGCCTTCTTTCGAGCTCTCCGTGTGCAGCAAGACTGCTTCCATTATTTGGTTTCCTATTGTGTAAACTGGGTTTAGGCTTGTCATCGGATCCTGGAACACAATGGAGATATTGTTGCCCCGAATTTTGGAGATTGCGCGCTTTCCGGATCCCACAAGCTCTTTGCCGCGAAATTTCACGCTGCCACCGACAATCTTTCCTGGATCTGCAAGGATCTGCAGCACAGAATAGGCTGTCACACTCTTTCCCGACCCTGATTCGCCTACGATCCCAAGCGTTTTTCCTTCGTTTAAGGCGAAGGAGACTCCATTGACAGCTTTTACTTCGCCGGATTTCGTAAAAAAAGTGGTCTGAAGATCGCTTACTTCAAGCAATGCGCCCATCTTATCTGCCTCTTTCCCGCTGCGTAGGATCGAATGCGTCCCTTAAACCGTTGCCAATCAGGTTGAGGGACAGGATGATCAAGAAGATAGCTGTTGCCGGTATCAAAATCATATATGGCCTTACTGTCAGCTGCCCAACAGAGCTGCTGGCAAGCGAGCCTAAGCTTGGCATGGGAATTGAAACGCCAAGCCCCAGAAAACTGAGGTAGCTCTCAGTGAATATGGCAGATGGCACTTGAAGGGCCGCGGAGATGAAGATAATGGACAGGCTGTTTGCAATCATGTGTTTTCGAATAATCCACGCGGCGGAAGCGCCGCTTGCCTCTGCTGCCAAGACAAATTCCCTTTCTTTTATGGAGAGCACCTGCCCCCTCACAAGCCGAGCCATGCCCACCCAGTAGAGCAGGCCAAAAACGATGAATATGCTTACTAGCCCTGGGCCAAGACGGTAAAGCCAAGTCTTGGACAGAGGGCCGTTGAGAAGGACGTCCTTTAAGCTTACGGAAAGCAATATGATTATCAGCATGTCTGGGAGGGAGTAAATAATGTCGACGACCCGCATCATCAAAAGATCAACGCGGCCGCCGAAATAACCGGAAATTGAGCCAAAGACAATGCCAATGACGACGACAATGAGCGCCGCAACAATTCCAACCATTAGGGATATGCGCGTGCCGTATATAACGCGCGCGGCGTAGTCGCGCCCAAGTTCGTCTGTTCCAAAAATATGCGGAAACACAGATTGCCCTCCGGCAATTGCCGCTTCCTCCTTTTCGGAGTAGCTAAATGGCTTCTGGTAGGTGGATGTAAGGCTCGCAGAGTTTGCGCTTGTTGTTTCATAGTCATAAGGATAGAAAGGCGGCGCAAGCATTGCAATCAGAAAAATGGCAAAAAAGACAGCGAGCGACGCCATTGTCACTTTATTTCTCTTTAAGTTTCCAATGCCGTCGCGAAAAAAAGTCGTGCTTTCCCGCATCCGGTCCACCTGTCGCTTCTCTTCGTCTGTTGCCTTCTCAAACATGGACAGATCGGCGTGCAGGGTTGGCCTAATGCCGCTCATGCGTCTCCTCCTCTAGGCAAGATCAATGCGCTTGTCGACAACTTTGTAAAGAATGTCGCAGACGAGCGTCAATGTCATTAAAATTACGGAAAGAAATATAGTTGTTCCCATGATCATGGTGTAGTCGCTGTTTTGTATGCTTCGAACGAAATAGTTACCAAGGCCTCCAATGTTAAAAATTTGCTCCACGACAAAACTTCCTGTCGTAATGTAGGCAATCATCGGCCCGGCATAAGTGA
>JAITGT010000088.1 GCA_031280495.1 Eubacteriaceae bacterium | reverse complement strand
ACAAGCCCAATCGGAACTTTGGCTTCTTCGGCAATTTTTTCTATCGTAGCAGATTTATATCCATACTCATAGAACATCTTCTTTGCTGACTGAAATATTCTCTCTTTTGTCTCGATGCCTTTTTTGTATGTTGCCATAAAAACTTCCTAAATTTCATATTTTGATGGATTATAACATATCACGAACCATTATTCAAGAGTTCAGGCAGTATTTTGAAAGAAATATTGAATGCAATAAAATGCGGAGCTTGCAGGATAAACATGCGCAATCTGGCTTACTGGCTGTTCTCTATCTGTTTCCTTAAATACAGGCCCACAAGCTTCGAAAAATTGTTGATGTCTCGGATGTAGGCAAAATCAGAGCCAAAAATTCTTTTTTCAGCTGCAAGATCTTCTTCTTTCCCTGCAAAAACGCCAAGAACACAAACTCCCAATCCGCGAGCGCGGCGGACTTCGCGCGCAGTGTCCGAGATGGCGGCTTCACCTGTATAAAGCTCTTGCGTCGGCGCGTTTGGATTGTTGATGCTCACGTCGTTGGGCCTTCCATCCGACAGCACAATGACGATTTTGTTCTCCTCTTCGCGCTCGGTAAGGCTGTAAAGAGCGGCCCGCATAGCCAGCCCGTCCCTGTTGTTTGAAGAGGCGGAAAATTCCAGAACTCTGCCATTTAGCTCTCTGCTGTCGTCATAGTCGCGGTAACGGCGCAGGACCGTGTAATTCCAAAAGGAGCAAAAACTCACCACACGGTGAGGTATTGAAAGGTTTGAAAGGGCTTCGCTGATGATGTAGGACTGCAGGGCAACCTTTGACTGGCGCTTTGACTGGGATCCTGATCCATCAATGAGTATATCAACCACAAATTGCCATGAACTTCGGGTCACAGTCTGTCGAAAGAGCTTGTTATTTTTTGTTCTGCCCACGCGCCACAGTTTTTCCAAGGCAAGGGTCCCAAAATTGGAGCTGCGGACATCCGCCTCATCGTGAATGCGCATTTCATTTCGAATAATTGAGGTTAGAATTGTGATGTTCTTTCGCACTATGCGGTAATTGTCGTAAAAGACCATCATATTTTTTTCGTATTGGCGCTGCGAATACTTCCTCTGATAATTATCCGGCCCGTCTGAATGCAGGATTCCGTCGGTGAAGTGAAGGGAAGAGCCAGCATGCACCCCGCGGCAAAGGGCGGCAGCAATTTTCTTGCTTTCGCTTTGCGAAAGATATGGCTTTCCAAAGTTTATCTCAATATAGCGGGCAACTTTTGCCAGGGATTCCTCATTGATGATGATTCGCGACTGAACCGCTTTCTTCGTTATTTTCTCGTCTTCTGTCAGCGAAGTGAGGTTCATAATAGTGGAGGAAATTGTATCCAAAGCCTGATCGAAATTTTGGTATATTTCGTCGTCAAAGATGTCAGACCAAAGGCTAGATGCCCGCAGTTCATCCATTGAGACGGAGAGGACGTCTTCAAGGCTTCCGTGCAAGCGAGCAAAAGTCGCGTCAATTCCATTGTAAATTTTGTCAATGGCTCGCACTAGATCATCAATGGATTCTGCATTTTTCAGCTTAAGTATTGTTTCACAAGGCTCTCTCAGGCGCGCTTCCCCAGTATTCTCACCTGATATATAGCATCGTATAGCGGCAAGGCGCAATTTTCCCTGCGCTGTTTCATTCAGGCGGGCAAAGCTGTGCTCTATAATGTCGTCAAGCGCTTTTTGCCGGATGGCATTTGCACCTGCCCTTTCCTCTTCCGCTTTAGGGAAACCTGCTGCCTCGCCGCAAATTGCGACGCAGTCGAGAAGCAGAGGCTCTTGGGCCCCAAGAAACAGCTTCTTCGCGACATAAAGCGATAAGGCGTTTCGGTCAAAGTGCTTTGCCAGCGCGCCTTTCCAGATCGCGTCGTAAAGGGCAATGTATTTTGACACTTGAAAAGAATCCACGTCTGGCGATTCGTTGAGGCTATAGTCTCCGCTTACCGTCCAGATGAGGTTGCGCAGCCGGTTCTCAAGTTCAAGCCGTTTTTCATCCGCCAATGCGCGGAATGCATCGTCATCCAAAGACATCCTCCGCAGTCCACTCCAGAGGGATCCTTGACATCGCCGCATCGTCAATGATCTCGCGCTCAAAACTGTCGAATGTCTTGTTTGTAATGCCCATCTTCACAGCAAGCGCAGGGCTAAGCCCAATCTGAATAGTTTTGATAGCAGCAAGCATGCCACGCAGATCCACTGGCTTTGTGGTAATTTCCCCGTTGAGCGCTTTAAGCTGCAGATCCAGAAACAAGCCCGAAAACTGCTCAAGAGCCTTATGCGAAAGCAACGGAAAAGAGTCTGTCAGAATTTTTTCCAGTGTCGCTTCGTCCACTGCAGGCATTTCAATCACGAGAAAACGCGAAACAAGGGCCTCGTTTAGCTCCTTTGTCCCGGCGTATCCATAGTTCATCGTGCCTATAAAGCGCGTATCGTCATGAAGCCCAATTTTCTCGTATCCTGGCACATCAATGATGCGCCGATAGTCAAGGCATGAATGCAATACGCTCACAGCATCGTTTTTTGCCATGTTTATTTCGTCAAAAATACCAAAGCCGCCATTCACCGCGCATAAGTAGACTGGCCCTTTTCGAAAGCGAACTGTGTTGTCTTCAAACGTGTCGGTGCCGATCAGCGCTGAGGAGTCCGTGTTTAGGTGGAAGGAGATATTATATGAGGGCCGGCTGAACACGAAGGAAAGGTTGTCCGCCAAGACGTTCTTGCCAGTCGCTTTTGGCCCAGAGAGGAGAATGTTTTCCCCGCGCACAATCGCCGCTATAGCCATCTCCCAAACCTCTGTGCCATAGTAATTGTACATTGGAGTGGAAATCCTGTCTATGTCGCGCTCAGCGGGCTGGCTCTTCTTGCGAAAGCGGATAACTTCTTCGGCCAGTGATTGGCTGACTCCATTTTTCGCTAGGCGTTCCAGCACAATTCTGTCTTTATCGTCCATTATTCTTACTCCTTGTGTGTTAGGGGCGCATTCGAGGCGAAAAGCTCGCCTATAAGCTCATTTGGCGTTGGAATAGGGAAAACCGCAGAGTAAATCCATATGGAGAACAGAGCGGCGGATGCGGCGGCGACAGATCCAAAGATTGGAAAGCGCGTCGCAAGTGAAAAGGCCTGAAGGAGCCTTATTGCGATATAAACAAAAAAGACGCACAGTGACAGTCTATGAAACAGGCGCAGCGCACTGGCTGGGCGGTTTATGAAGAAGGAAAAGGAGCCCATAAGAAAAAACTGAACAGCCACGACAGCAAAAAAATTGAATTGGACTCCATCGAGCCGCACTAACAAAACACCTGCTCCGCTGTCCTGCGGAGGCGCCTGAAAAAACAAGTGGAGCAAAGCGCTCGCAAACAGGCTCCCCAAAGATACGCCGAGGCACCAGAGCGCCCGCAAGAAAGGCTTTGGATGGACTCTTCGCGTCGGAGAGGCAGGGCTCACGGGCCAGCCCATCAAGCGAACTCGCCTTTAATCGTGCGAAGGAATAGATTGGTAATTGCTTCTTTAGCGTCCTTTCCATTGACGGCAATGTCGTAGACAGCAGTGCAGATTGGCAGCTCTGTGCCATATTTTTCCTGCAGCAGCATGAGCGCTGTCGAAGTGGCCACGCCTTCGGCAAGGGAAGTAAACTCTTCCCCGCGCACGAGGGCTTCACCGAAGCGTCGGTTTTGGCTGTGCTGTGAGAAGACTGTTGCTTCATAGTCGCCTAGATGCGTAAGGCCATAGGCAGTCAGCTCGTTGCCTCCCATCGCTTTGATGAGCCGAGAGATTTCCCTGGCTCCGCGCGCCATAAGCGCCCCTTTGAGCGCTGTAAGGCCCAAGCCGTCGAGAATCCCAGAAGCTATCCCAATGACATTCTTTGCTGCAGCCCCTACTTCAGAGCCGATTATGTCTGATCCATAGTAAAAACGGATGAGCTCGCTGGAAAAGTGGCTGACGAGGCTTTCCTTAAGGCTATCCTCTTCCGCATCAATGACCATGCAGTTTGGAACTCCCCGAACAAAGTCCTGTACGTGCCCTGGGCCTATCCATACAGCGGTCTTTACCCGTTTTCCGAGAATTTCCCGCGCCACTTCGGTAAGCCGCAGGCCTGTTGAGGCCTCTATGCCCTTCATGCACAAAACCAGAGTTTTTCCGTCCACAGCCTCAAGGGAAAGGCTTTTAAGGTGCGATCGGATTTCCTGTGCGGAAATAGAGACAATGCTCACATCGGAATGTTCCACAGCAGCCCTAAGGCTGTCCGTAATCTGGACGCTTTCCGGAAGGGAAAGGAAGCTGTTTTTCCGCGTCTCTTTAAGCTGCTTTAAGTGAGAGGACGCCTCTCGCCCCCATAGCAATGTTTCGTGCCCAATTGAGTCAAGGTACCATGCGATAAATGTTCCCCATCTGCCGCAGCCCTGAACGCTGACTTTCATATTAAGACCTCTTAAATGCTGCCTTCTTTAATTCGATCCAGCAGATCCCGTTCGCCCAACTCTTCCGCCATGCTGCTTTCTTTGAGGGCTGACAGAATCGCGTCCGCTCTGCCCCCCACAAAATCCCGCTCTTGAGCGGCAACGAGAAAAACAGGAATTCTCTTCTCTTCCGCAGCCGCTTTGACCGCCTCAAGGTTCTTTAGGTTTCCTGTACCAAAAGGAACATCCGTAAGAACAATAGCCTGTGCTTGGCGCATTGTTTGCAAATTTTCCTGATGCCTTACTTCTGACACAGGGCTGTATGGCGCTTCCAAAATTGTATCGATGCCAAGCGAGCTGCAGCAGGCAGCGTCGCTGTCGCTTGCGTTCAAGACGCCGCAACTAATATTATACCCACTATTTCGAAGCTCTTCAAGAAAGATTTCCCCGCTTCCCCCGCCGCAGACAACATGAATGCGCCCTTTTCCCTGCACAATGCTGGCTTTGGTTTTGCGCAATGGGACTATTTCCATTGATTCGGTCAGCCTATTTTTGCGCACGACCAAATCTATTTCATAAACAGGCTTTAGTACGCCCTCAGAGATCACTTCTTCGACTTTTCCCGCTTTGACGAGCTTCCCCTTGTTTACGAGGCAGATGCGATCGGAATAGCGTGCGGCGGCGTTTATGTCATGCAAAACTGCGAGCACCGTCATTCCCTCTTTTTCATTTAGCTCTTTGGCCAATTGCATGATCTGCAGTGTATGGCTGAGATCTAGGTGGTTTGTCGGCTCATCCAGTATAAGGAGCTTCGGCGTTTGCGCAAGGGCTGCCGAAATAACCACCCTTTGCCGCTCCCCGCCCGAAAGCATGGTAATTTTGCGATCTTTGAGGGGCATGGAGTCTGTTTTCATGAGCGCATCGTTGACAATGGCCAGGTCTTCAGGCGTTTCGGAGGCAAACCTCTTAATGTAAGGGTTGCGCCCCATCATGACAATGTCTCGAACGGTAAAAGCAAAGGATGTGTTGAAGTACTGGGGCACAACAGCTGCAACCTGCGCCCTTTTTTTAGAACTGTAGCGCTTGTTGTCCTTGCCCTGCAGGTAGATGGCCCCTGACGCGAGAGGGACTGTGCCAATAAAAGCATTGATTAGTGTGGATTTGCCGCTCCCATTAGGCCCAATGAGAGAGACAAATTCGCCATCGCCAATTTCAAAGCAAAAATCAGACAAGGCGCGCTTTCCTCCATACTCTATGGACACATGTTCAAAGCGCAGCATGCTTTTCATCAGAGAACCTCCGCGCGGCGGGTTCTAAGGAGATAGATAAAGAAAGGGGCTCCCAAAATTGCCGTAACAATGCCGACAGGAATTTCCGCTCTTGTCGCGCTGCGGGCTATTGTGTCGCAAAGGGCAAGGATGCTCCCGCCCGCCAGAAAAGAGGCAGGAAGGAGCATCGCGTGCTTTGGCCCTGTAAACAAGCGCACCACATGCGGCGCAACAAGCCCGACAAACCCAATTATCCCGCTTACAGAGACGCAGGCGCTCATGACGAATGCAGTAGTGACAAGCATGTTGCGCTTGATCTTTTCCGATTCCACACCCATGCGAACGGCAGTGTCGTCGCCAAGCATGATGATGTCAAGCTCACGGCAGTGGGCAAGCACGACTGCCCCCCCGATTGCTATGTATGGGGCAACAACGAGGATATGGCTCCAACCGCGCGCGTTAAAGCTGCCCAGCGTCCAAAAATAAATTCGCTGCATGTTTTCCCCAGAAAGCATCATGAAGATCGATATGATGGCTGTTAGAAACTGGCTTAGCGCAGTGCCTGTAAGGAGCAGGCTTGTCAAAGCCGTTTGCCGGCCAATTTTTGCGATGTTGTAGACAAAAAAAATGGCTGTTAAGGAGCCCGCAAAAGCAAACCAGCTTGTCACATTGAGCCCCATTAAGCTTACAGGCACTTGAAACACAATGCCCATCGTCGCGCCAAAAGCCGCCCCGGATGAGACTCCAAGAACAAAAGGGTCCGCCATGGGGTTTTTAAAAAGCGCCTGGTAGGCTCCGCCGCAGAGCGCAAGGGAGCCTCCGCACAAGAATGCGAGCAGCGCACGAGGAAAGCGAACCTTCCATATAATCGTGACTTTTGCCGGTTCCATCTCAGTGGAGAAAAAGCCAAAAATCTTATAGGCGAGAATTTTCGAGGTCTCAGCGAGGGTTATGCTGGCAGCCCCAAAAAAAGTGAGGACGACAATTAGGGCACAGGAAAAAAGCAAACCGGCAGCAAAGAAAAGGGTTCTTTTCTTCATGAATAAGGCTCCCCGTCTGGTGTACGTATCCACTGCAAAAACTGGGCGATGCGCTTTTCATGCCCCTGGTTGGAAGGCTCGTAATATGGAGCATGCAAGAAGCCATGGGGCAAGTATTCTTGGCTGGTCCAGTGCTTTGGAAAAGGGTGGGGATACACATAGCCACTGGCGCCAGAAGAGCGAAGGTGAATGGGGACATCCGCCAAGGGCTTGGACTCCACATCTTCCAATGCGCGCATGACGGCTTCAGCAGATGCGTTCGACTTTGGGCATGATGCTAGAAATGTGGCGCATTGGGCGAGGTTAAGCCTGCATTCCGGAAGGCCGATCACCTCGACCGCCTGAAAGCACGCGATAGCCAGAGGCAAGGCGTGGGGCTCTGCGTTGCCAATGTCTTCGCTTGAGAAAATGATCATGCGCCTGGCTATGAATTTTGGGTCTTCCCCAGCGTACAGCATTTTTGCCAGCCAATAGACGGCAGCATCCGGATCGCTTCCGCGAAGGGACTTAATGAAAGCGCTGACTGTGTCAAAATGCGCATCGCCGGCTTTGTCATATAGTACTGCCTTTTTCTGAATGGAATCTTCTGCGTCTTTGAGCGTGATTTTCCTTTCGGCTGCTTCCCCTTCCTCTATGGAGAGATAGGCAATTTCCAGAGCGTTTAGCGCTATGCGAGCATCCCCGTCGGAAGCCTGCGCAATAAAGCCTGCCGCTTCTATTTCCAGTGACGCTCCGCTTTGGCCAAACCCATTTTCGGAATCCTCCATAGCCTGGAAAAGAAGGCGGCATATGTCGGATGCCGAAAGCTTTTCAAGGCGAAAAACCTGTGAACGGGAGATGAGGGCTGCATTGACCTCAAAATAAGGGTTTTCCGTTGTAGCGCCTATGAGCGAAATTGTGCCGTTTTCAACGCTGGGAAGCAAAGCGTCTTGCTGGGCCTTGTTAAAGCGGTGTATTTCGTCAACAAATAGAATGGTCCCTTTGCCGCTCTGCCCGAGACGCGCTTTCGCCTCGCGAATCGCTTCCCGAATGTCGGAAGCGCCAGAGGAAGTTGCGTTTAGCCGAACAAATTCGCATTTTGTGGTTTCTGCAATGATGTTGGCAATCGTTGTCTTCCCGCTTCCTGGAGGGCCGTGAAGAATTATGGAGGAGATTTTGTCCGCTTCAACCATTCGATAGAGCTGCCGCCCTTTTCCGACAATGGCTTCCTGCCCCACAAAGCGATCAAGGCTTTTGGGGCGCATTCTTTCGGCAAGCGGCGCTTTCTCTCTTCTGCGAGATTCATAATCCAAATCAAAGAAGCTATTTTGCATCCCGCTTCTCCCTGTTGGTGAATTTAGCCTCTGTACCGCTTCGAAGCCGCGTGATGTTGGCTCTGTGCTGCCACAGCGAGATGGCAAACAATAGGCTCATGAGCAGGCGCTGCTGCCAGTAAAAATCTAGGATCAGCAGGACAATGACAGCTGACCCTATGCCAAATAAGGCCCCTACAGAGACATATTTCGTAATGGCGACGACCATAAGAGCGGCAGCAAGGCAGACTGCCGTGATAATTGGCGCGTAGGCAAAAGCGGATCCAATGGTCGTGGCAACGCCTTTGCCGCCCTTAAAGTGCATCGTTGCTGGCCAGTTGTGCCCGGCAACGACGAACAGTCCGCAAACAAGCGTGCCCCATCCCCGCTCCACTCCAAATAAAGCCGTAAGCTGCATAGCCAAAAAGCCTTTCGCTGCGTCCAGGAAAAAAACAGCGACGCCCGCTTTTGCCCCAAATGCCCGCATCATATTTGCAGAGCCAGGATTTCCGCTTCCATGTTCCCTAATGTCAGTTTTCATTACTCTTGTTGAAATAAAGTGAGCCGCGTTAAAACAGCCAATGAAGTACGACAAAACTGCCAGAGCGATATATTTAAGAATCTCCACAATAGGCACCACAATCTGTTTTGCTAGAATTTTGTTGCAGTAATGCAAAAAATAAACTATAATCATTTTATCACAATATAAATTAAACTGCCAGAAAAATGGAATGCCCTTTTCAAAACGGGCGCATCTATGCAAGGCAGTGATTTTCGAGCGCTTGAGCTTTCTTCCCAAGAAAAGGCGATGAGCGCTAAAATTGTGCCAATAAGTAACATGGGAGTCCAATTATTTAGGCAAATGGAGCAGGAATGGCAGCTTATCAAGGCGCTTTCATTTGCGCTGCGCAGGCATATTGCCTCGCCACACCGCGCTTCCATGCTGCCTAGCCCCGCAAGAGGGCAGTATTATAGCAGAAACTTAGTCTTTTAGAGAGGACAGCGGGCAGATAGGCGGCCTTTCTTTCGAAGCGGCTTGCCACCACAAATGAGCCCCTGGTTTTTTGGTCAACACGCTTATGAAAAAGATTTTGACTGGAGACGAAGCCCTGGCTCTGGGCGCATTAGACGCAGGCGTGTCTTTCGCCTCCGCCTACCCAGGCACGCCTTCCACCGAAATTCTGGAAGCTCTTTCCCAACAGCCGCACTCGCTTTACGCGGAGTGGGCCGTAAATGAAAAGGTCGCCCTAGAGGGCGCGATTGGCGCCTCTTACGCAGGAGTGCGCGCCCTTGCCTCCATGAAGCATGTTGGGCTAAATGTCGCCGCAGACCCTTTTTTTACGAACGCCTATACAGGCGTAAACGGCGGGCTGGTTATAGTCACTGCGGACGAGCCAGGCATGCATTCCTCGCAAAATGAGCAGGACAACCGCAATTATGCCTACCACGCCAGCGTGCCGATGTTTGAGCCTGCAAATTCCCAAGAATGCTATGATATGATGCTTACGGCATACGAACTGAGCGAAACTTTCGATATCCCAGTTCTCATGCGCGTCACGACACGCGTCTGCCACGCAAAAAGCGTTGTCGAGCCCAAAGAGCCTAGAGAGAGGCCTTTTAAGCCTTTTGAAAAGAACCCTGCAAAATATGTCACCGTCCCCGCCAATTCCAGAAATCTGAAAGCAGGCCTTCTCCAGCGCAACAAGAAGCTGAGCGTGTACTCCAACGCTTCAGCTTATAACTTTTCGGAGCTCAACAGCCCTTCCATCGGAATAGTGGCTTCCGGAATTTGCTTTGAGTATGCGCATGAGGTGTTTGGAGACAGCGCCTCTTATTATAAATGCGGTTTTTCTTTTCCCCTCCCCATGGAAAAGATAAAGGAAT
This sequence comes from Eubacteriaceae bacterium, assembly GCA_031280495.1. The sequence continues at coordinate 5,864 of JAITGT010000088.1, read as the reverse complement.
TCTCCCTTGAAGTAGAAAAGCTCTATGTTTTGGAAGAAAATGATCCTGTCATGGAAACGCAAATAAAGGCAGCAGGCATCGCTGTCACTGGCAAGGAAATCTTTCCTTCCGAGGGAGAGATGCTTCCACAGGCAATTCGCAAAGCCTTTTTCGGCGAAAAGCTGCCTTCCCCCAAGTATGCATCAGAAGGGATTATTCCAAGGCCGCCTACCCTTTGCGCGGGCTGCCCGCACCGTGGGCTGTTTTACGTTTTGGGAAAGCAGAAGAATCTCTTTTTGTCGGGAGACATTGGCTGCTACACTCTTGCTTATGCGCCGCCCTACAATGGCATAGACACAGTCACGTGCATGGGCGCAAGCATCTCCTCCGCGCACGGCGCCCAGAAAGTGTTCGACGAACACCCTGAAACTGAAATGAGGGCCGTTGCGATTTTGGGCGACTCCACATTCTTCCACTCTGGGATGACCGGGCTGCTCAATGTCGCATACAACCGCTCAAAGGTCATCACGATTATTCTCGACAATCGAATTACTGCAATGACTGGGCACCAGGAAAACCCTGGCACTGGTTTTACCGCTCAGGGTGAGCCTACCCAGGAGGCAGACATCGCAAAGATATGCAAAGCCATCGGGATTCGCCATATAAAGGCAATCAACCCCAATCAGCTTGAAGAAGTGGAGAGCGCAATAGGCTGGGCGAGGAGCCTAGACGAGCCTTCGGTCATTCTTACGCGCTGGCCATGCGCGCTAAAGAGGTTCTCTGAAGAGGACCTTACCGAATTTGACGGACTTTTTACGGAAAAATTTACTGTCGATCGCGACATATGCATTGGATGCAAGAAATGCCTTAGCGTTGGGTGCCCTTCAATCTCCTTCGATGGGGAAGCAAAGAAAGCAGAGATTATGGACAGCTGTGTAGGCTGCTCCGTTTGCGAACAGGTTTGCCCGGCCTCTTCCATCAAGAAGGAGGGCAAATAAGGTGGCGACAAAAAACATTATGCTTGTCGGCGTTGGAGGGCAAGGCACAATTCTGGCTAGCAAGCTTCTCACTCTCGGCCTTCTTGAGCATGGCTACGACGTGAAGATGAGCGAAATTCATGGAATGAGCCAAAGGGGGGGAAGCGTTTCCTCCATGATACGGTATGGGGAAAAAGTTGCCTGCCCTGTCATCGAAGAAGGCACGGTGGACCTTTTGATCGCATTTGAAAAACTCGAGGCCCTACGCTACCTACCTTGCCTTAAGCAGGAAGGGACAGTGGTCGCAAATGACTTTCGCATCGATCCGGCAGGCGTGCTTTCCCAGCAGTTCGAATACCCAGCAAATGTCGCAGAGAGTTTGGCGCATGCCGTGTCCACGATTGTTGTCCCCGCCTCCAAGATGGCGCAAGAGCTTGGAAACAGCCGCGTGATGAATATCATTCTGCTCGGAATTATTGCTAAATTTATGGGGCTCGACGACATAGAATGGAAATCGATCATTGCCCGAAATGTCAAGGGCAGCTTTGTGGAGATAAACCTTGCCGCATTTGAGCGGGGCTTTGCCTTCCAGTGATTTGGGCCATCAGCCAGAAAGGAAATAAAAATGTCCGGACATTCCAAATGGGCGAACATTAAGATACGAAAAGGCAAACAGGATGCGATCAAAGGGGCGGCCTACACAAAGCTGGGAAAGCTCATCGCCATCGCCGCAAAGGAAGGCGGCTCGGATCCATCCTCAAATGCAAGGCTAAAAGAGGCTATTGCAAAAGCAAAGGCCGCCAACATGCCTAATGACAACATAGACCGCGCCATTAAGAAGGGCTCAGGCGAATTGGGAACGAGCCATTATGAAAGTATCACCTATGAGGGATATGGAATTGGCGGCGTTGCCGTTATCGTCGAGGCCCTGACAGACAATAAGAACAGAACAGCTTCAGACGTACGCTATATCTTTGACAAAAATGGAGGCAACCTTGGCACGACAGGCTGCGTATCCTATATTTTTGAAAGGCAAGGCTCAATCCTGATCCCCGCCTCCGCTGGGATAGGTGAAGAAGAGCTGATGGAGCTCGCGCTAGACGCAGGGGCAGACGACTTTGCCTCCAATGAGGATGGGTATGAAATTATCACATCCCCCGCCGCTTTTCAGGCAGTGTTTGATGCAGTTGAAGCCGCAAACCTTTCAATGCTGCAGGCAGAAATTGTGATGAGCCCAACAACTGAAGTGGAAATCACTGATGCAGACCAGCTCAAGAAATTTATGAAAATGCTCGAAATGTTTGAGGAAAATGACGACGTACAGGAAATCTACCATAACACCATTCTTCCCGAACCTGAAGAAGAGTAGGGCGCCATTGCGTGCGGCGCCGAAGCGAAAAATAAAAGTCGCTTTGCCATCAGCTTAGTTGGAAAGAATCCCCAAGAAAGGCATCAAGCCTCCTTTCTTGGGGATTCTTTCTTTTCGGCGCACACTTGCGCTGCTTTTGATATGCGGCAAGGCAGCATTTGCGAAAAGCTCTGCGCCGATTGCGCTTTTGTATAAATGCTAGATATCCATGTAATCGATTGGGTTTTTGTATTGGCCATCGACCTTTAAGCCGAAGTGCAGATGGGGAGGCTGTGTCATTTCAAACTTGGCGGAGTTACCGATAGTCCCAATAACCGTCGCTTTCTCAACGCTCTGGCCTACCTCAACAAAAGTTTCGTCGAGGTTTCCATATTCAGTCACAATTCCGTTTCCATGATCAATGGCAATCGTTGTCCCAAGTTTTGGATCGTTGCTTACTTCCATCACTTTGCCGTCAAACGCAGGCTTGACTTCGCCGCCTGAATCTGCCTGAATGTCCATACCAGTGTGATCTGAGCGAAATTCATTAAAAGTCTGAGAAAAGACTGGTTCAGAATTGTAGCTAAAAGCCATTGTGATAACGCTTGAATCGACAGGATTTTGCATTCCTTCCAGGTTTGCGCTTACAGCGCCTGCTTTGTCTTCGTTTCCGCTTTCCGGCGCTTCAGTTGGAATCATTGGCTCCGCTGTTCCGCCAGTGCTTTGGTATAAGTCCTCTGAGCTGTCGTTGCCCGCATCAGCCACGCCTTCGCCTTGCCTTTCATTGCGGATTAAGTCTTCAATGCCTGCCAAATCCTGCGGCACTTGAAATTCCGCTTCCGGGCCAGGATCGCGCTCATTTATGCTTACAGCCAAGACCCCAGCGATAACAATGAGGCACACGGCAAGGAGACCGGCTGCCCTCAGCCCCTCTTTTTTGTTCATGTTCTTCATTCCTCCATGGCATTTCTTATAGCTATTGTTGACCAGAAAACGGCATTTATACATGGAGAAAAGTAAGGAAACACAACATTCAATCATTTTTTCGAACGAGGCCTGTGCCTGGGAAGTAGTGGGCAAGAATTGCTTTGCAATCCATTCCGCTTCTGCCATACACGCTGGCGCCTTCAAGCGAAAGCCCGATGCCGCCGCCAATACCGTAGTCGTCAAAGCAGATTCTCTTTGAATAGCGGCGCACCTCGAAAAAGACGCTTTTTAAGCCGCAGAGTTTGCGAACATCGCTGGCAGAGAGTTCGTGGCTGCCAATAGTGAGGCTTATTGGAATGCCGGAAGGAGTCCTTTCAACGGAGATGCCTTTATAGTCGCTGTATGAAAGTCCGCTGTCCTGCGTAAAAGCCTTTGCTAGGGTGAGGAATTCCTCCATTGAGAAGCGGAAGCGCGCGCAGTATGTTTTGCCTTCCGGAGTTTCCACCGCTGGCAGATAAGGGGCGCTTTTGCTGCCTGCAGTCGATCCAAATCCGCCCTGAAAAAATTCGACTCTAATTGGCTCGCCTGAATATACTAGAATAATCCCGTCCGTAGATTCTAGGGCCTGGCGCGATTTGCTTTTTTTCTCAATGCCCTCCAAACCGAAAATGGGGGAAAGGGATCGGTTGGCCTTTTCGCGGCGTGTGGCAATTGCAGCCCCAAGGCAGCAGCCTGCGCTCTCGCATACATCGTACGGGAGATGGCGGGGCTCAAAATGCTTTGCCCTCCAGTAGAAAGTCCGTGCCATAACCGCCATGCATTCATAAGCTTCTATGCTGTCATCCGGTTTCATGTAGTAATACAGAACACCCTCAATCCAAGCGTCCAAAGAAAGGGTTTCGCTAGAGCCGTTGCCCATGAGAACAGACAATGCAATATCGGAATCTGAAAGCGCAATTTTTGGCTCACGAGAGAAAAAACCGCCGGTTATCCAAAACAGCGGCAGTGCCAATAGAAAAAAAAGATAAAAAAAAGCAAAGATCCCTGCTATGGCCCTAAAACGCAATATATCCTCCAATGTGGCGCTTTGGCATACTCCCACATCAGCTAGCTCAGCGCTGAAGACCGCGCCTTATCTACCAGCGCCAAGGCGCAATGCCTGCGGCGCATTCTGATAAGCATAGGATACTGGAGGGGGAATGGTTTAAGACCAGTTTGCGGGTTTTCCTCCCCTTGCGCCTGCAGGCGTTCCATTGGCCATTGCAAGGAGCGCGTTTCGGAGCTCTTCGTTCAGCGCGCCAGAGCGGAGAAGAGAAGACAGTTCATTCAAGCTCTCTTCTAGCAGGCCTTCCGGAAGGAGAACCGGTTGGGCGGCATGAATTGCCTTATTTGAAGTGGGTATGAGGTCTTCTTCAAAAAGGGAAAGCTCTTCGTGCATCTTTTCGCCAGGTCGAAGCCCAATTTCAACTATATCGATTTCATCGTATGGCACATATCCGGACAGGCGAATCATCTTCTCTGCTAAATCAAGAATGCGGACAGGTTCCCCCATGTCAAGCACAAATATTTCCCCATGCGCTGCAAAGCTGCCAGCCTGCATAACAAGCTGCGCAGCTTCAGGGATGGTCATAAAGTACCGTTCCACGTCCCTATGCGTCAGGGTAAGAGGGCCGCCCTGCGCAATCTGCTTCTCGAATAAAGGAATGACAGATCCAGACGATCCCAAAACATTGCCAAAGCGGACCGCTGCCATGCTCATGGCCGAGGTTGCCGCAAAGCTTTGCATCACCAGCTCTCCCATGCGCTTAGACGCGCCCATCACATTAGCAGGCTTAACCGCCTTGTCTGTAGATATGAGGATAAAGCGCTCTGACCCCGCTTCCAAAGATGCCTCAATCACGTTTTTTGTGCCAAATACATTATTCTTTATCGCTTCTCTGGGACTATGCTCCATTAAGGGGACATGTTTGTGGGCGGCCGCATGAAAGACAACGTTTGGCTTGTGCTGCATGAATACGGAGAGAAGAAGATCTTTCTCGCGCACACTCCCCACCTCGCTGACTATCTCAAGATCTGGGGAGATAAAGCCATGCAGCTTTGCGATTGCCAGTTCCTGTTCAAGGGAGTACATATTGTTTTCATAAAAGTCAAAGAGCACTAGCTTTTGGGGGCGAAAGCGCACAATCTGCTTGCAAAGCGCGGAGCCGATTGAGCCGCCCGCCCCAGTAACAAGAACAGTGCGAGCAGTCAGATAGGAGGAAATTTCTTCCACGTTTAGATCAATCTCGCCTCTGCCTAAAAGGTCATAGATGCTGACAGGCATGATGGGATAGCCCTCTTCCGATCTGTCCTGGCCTAATGCGGTAAACTCGCTTTGCTGCATGATCTTTGTTTCAACGGAACATCCCTGGCAAATGCCCACGATGCGGCGTATCTCTTCCTTTGCAGCGGATGGCATTGCAATAAACACTTTTTTTATGCGGTGTTTGCGAATCAGGGAGGGGATTTGCTCAGTCGTGCCCAAGACCCGCTTGCCTGAAATAATGTTGTTCTTTCGCCGATCGTCAACAAACCCAACAGTGCGCGCGCGGTGCTTCGCGTTTTTTTCCAGTTCCTTGAGCATCAGGTAGCCG
>JAITGT010000005.1 GCA_031280495.1 Eubacteriaceae bacterium | reverse complement strand
CAGACGCTGGAGACTTAAATATTGCGGAGCTCAGGGCTCTTGCGGACAAGGTTCGGGACAGGCTGAAGAGCGGAATTGTATTTCTCTCTTCCTCTGGCAAGGACAAGGCAGGGCTCATGTGCACAGCAACGCATGATGTGGTTGAACGCGGCTTCCATTGCGGCAACATGCTAAAGAAAGCGGCAGAAGCGGCAGGAAGCTCTGGTGGCGGAAGGGCAAACAGCGCCCAAGGCGGCGTTAAAGACCCAGCACGGGCGCTTCAGGCGCTCGAAAGCGCAAAAACGCTCATCGCGCAGACGCTTGCTGGCTTATAGAAGAAAGCCTTCTGTGAAGGCTTGGTGAGTTTGCTATTGAATTTCGTTACAATTTCGTGTAGACTTATTAATCTAAAGGGCAACTGGCTGATGAACATTAATCGAGGATGAGATATGGACAACAAGTACGATCCAGAGTCGCAAGACACTGTTAAATACTCCATAGAAAACGAACGAAGCCTATTGATCCAGCAAACGATGTCTGTTGTAAAAAAGGCGCTCAAAGAAAAGGGCTACAACCCCGTCAACCAGATTGTCGGCTATATTATGAGCGGGGACCCCACTTACATCACATCGCACAAGGATGCCCGTTCCCAAATCAAAAGGCTTGACAGGGATGAACTGCTGGAAGAGATTGTCTCCTTCTACCTGGTTCAGCGAACGGACTGAGCAAGGCTTATAGCAGCGCACAGGGCGCAGCCCATTTATTTCGCTTGCCCAAAACGCGCAACTGCCTCACTGCCCTTGCACAATGCAATAGCCGGCACTGTTGGAGCCGGCGACTGAGCGGCTGCCTGCCCATTTGGCAGGCTGGCATAGATTTTGAGCATCGCAAAAGCCTTGCTGGCTTTTGCGATGCATTAGTCATATTCGGTTATAACTGCCATAAGCGTTGGCAATGCAAATATGAAAAAAAGCACTTTAGGAGCCACAGGCATTGCCGCGGGAAGGTTGGGGCTGGGATGCCTAAGCATGAGCCCCATGCAGCAAGGGCTGACCGCACAGGAAGGCGGAAAGCTGATTATCCATGCGCTGGAACGCGGCGTTGACTTTATTGACACAGCCCAGTACTACCAAGCTTATTCACATATCTCTTATGCTGTCAAAGCTGGTTTTCGCGACTTTGTCTATTGCACAAAATCTTATGCCTATGATCGAAGCGGCGCAGAAAACGCGCTGCGCGAAGCCCTTGAGAGCACAGGCAGGGAATATGTCGACATATTCCTGCTTCACGAAACAGAAAGCGCGCATACAATACGCGGGCATTCTGAGGCTCTTGGGTATTATATTGACATGAAAAGAAAAGGCTATATAAAAGCAGTGGGCGTGTCCACGCATTACGCGCGCGCCGCACGCTCTGCTGCGCTTACCGAAGGCATTGAGGTGGTTGAAGCCGTCGCCAATGTGGACGGGCTGGGTATAGCTGACGCAAGCCTTGAAGAAATGGAAGGCGCGCTTCGTTTATGCCGCCAATGTGGGAGAGGAGTTGTTGCAATCAAGGCAATCGGCGGAGGCAACCTATACCGCCGTGCCGCAGAATGCCTTGCCTATGCAAGAAGCCTCTCCGAAGCCGACATCATTTGCATTGGAATGTCCTCTACAGCGGAAATAGATGCAAACGCCTCGTATTTCGAAGGAAGCGGGGAAGTCGTTTTTGAAGATCTTCCACATAATCCGAAATCTTTGCATATAGAGGACTGGTGCATCGGATGCGGCGCTTGTGTGAAGCGCTGCGCCTCGCGGGCACTGTCTATCGTAAACGGAAAAGCTTCCTGCAACAGGGCGAGATGCCTTGTGTGCGGTTACTGCTCCCAAGCGTGCCCTGAGATGGCCCTAAAAATTTTTTCAGACAGGGGCGTCTGATGGCTGGATTGACCCATTTAGTTGCTTAGCAATCGGGCTTTCTGGCTGAAAGGAGAAGCAAGGCGCGACATGAAACCGCTTCAGCTGCGGCATTGCGCGCCGTTACGGATGAAAGACAGGATCCTGTGCCTAGATATGGGCGACGCTTGGATTGGCGTCGCTGTTAGCGATGCATTAGGCTTAACAGCCCAGGCGGTTAAGACGATCCAGGTAAAAAAACACTATATTGAAGAGATTAAGGGCCTTGTAGAGCAATACAGCGCAAAAAAAATCGTTGTTGGCTATCCTTTAGAGACAAGTGGGGCAATTGGCAAGAAGGCAAAGTCGGTGCGCGGCAAAGCAGACACAATCCGAATCCAGCTCAGCTGCGAGGTAGAGCTATGGGATGAGCGCTTTTCGACAAAAGAGGCGCAGAGGATCATGCAATATAACAACGTAAACGAAAAAGATCAAAAGAAAGTCATTGACATGCTCTCAGCCCAGGTGATACTGCAGAATTATTTGGAAACGTTGAGCATACGAGATACATACCAAAAAAATACTTTGGCCAAAGGAGAGATTATCCGCATGGATGACAACAAGATTGTTCTAATCAGTGAATCCAACGAGGAAATCGAGTTCATGGTCGACGATGAATTCGAGTTTGAAGGCGCAAAATATCTCGTGCTTTGCGAAGACGAAGAGAGTGAAGACGCTTTGCTCTTTCGCCTAGACGAAGGCGAAGACGGAGAAATGCTGCTTGTGGAAGTGTCTGACGACGCCGAATTCGAAAAGGTGAGCAAATATTATTTTGAAAACTAAGGCAATAGGCGCCCCTGCAGCTGCAACAAAGGAAAATGCCAAGCAATCAGCGGAAAAGAAAGAGCAGCGAGAGCCTCAAAGAAAGAAAAAGAACCCGACAGACACAAAGTCGTTTCGAGTCATTCCATTGGGCGGCCTCGAAGAGATAGGAAAGAACTGCACGGTCATAGAGTGCGAAGACGACATTATCCTCATCGACTGCGGCATCAAATTTCCGGACATTGATATGTTTGGGATCGATCTGGTTATGCCGGATTTCACATATCTTGAAGGCAAGGAGAGCCGAATTCGCGGACTGTTTATAACGCACGGGCATGAAGATCATATTGGAGGAATTCCATATTTTCTGCAGAAATTCCCGAAAGTGCCCATTTACGGCACAAAGCTGACAATCGGACTGATCACCAGAAAACTCACAGAGCACAACCTGGACAAGAAAGCGATCCTAAATGTTGTCGGCTACCACTCCACTATCACAGTTAAGGGATTCACGGTTGAATTTGTTTTAACAAACCATTCTATAGCTGACAGCGCCGCATTTTTCGTCAAATGCAAAGGCGGAACCATTTTTCATACCGGCGATTTCAAAATAGATCTCACTCCAATTGATGGACAGGTGATTGATCTAGCCAGAATTGCACAAATTGGCACTGAGGGCGTAGATCTGCTTATCTGCGACAGCACAAATGCAGCAAAAAAAGGCTTTACGCCGTCAGAAAAAACAATTGGCGCTGCTTTTGATCAGTTGTTTGCAAACGTCAAAAAGCGAATTGTCATTGCCACTTTTTCCACAAGCATCCATCGAATCCAGCAAATATTTGACGCAGCGAAAGCACATAGGAGAAAAGTTGCGATTAGCGGCAGGAGCATGCTCAATGTCGTCAGCGTTGCCCGCGAGCTCAAGTACCTTAAATATAAAGACAGCATCGTCATTGACGTAAAAGACCTGCACAGTTTTTCTCCCGAGCAGACTGTCCTTATTACAACTGGAAGCCAGGGCGAGCCGATGAGCGCCCTCTCGCGAATGGCGTATGGTGAGCATCGGCAGATGCGCATCAGCAAGGACGACTTTGTCATCATCTCTGCTTCCCCAATCCCAGGCAACGAAAAAGCAGTGTCAAACATCATCAGTGAACTGATGAAACTTGGCGCAGACGTTGTATATCAAGGGCAGGGAGACGTGCACGTCTCTGGGCATGGCTGCCAAGAAGAAATGAAGATCATCCATACTCTCCTAAAGCCAAAGAACTTTATGCCATGTCACGGTGAATACAACATGCTTATGTCCCATGCAAGGCTTGCCATGAGCCTGGGTGAGAAGCAAGAGAACATCTTTATTATGAAAAATGGCGACATGCTGGAAATTAGCAAAGAAAAATCAGCAATTATTGGCACCGCCCCAGCTGGCATCGTCCTTATTGACGGACTTGGCGTAGGCGACGTGGGCAATATTGTCCTCAAGGATCGCAAGCGCCTCAGCCAGGACGGCCTGCTTATTGTTGTTGCAGCTATTGGCGAAACTGGCATAGTGAGCGGCCCGGACATTGTTTCGCGCGGATTTGTCTATATGCGGGAAAGCGAAGCTCTGCTGCGCGACGCAAAGGCGCTATGCGAAAGGACAATTGCCGGGCACCGCAGCAACTATTTTGACTACAACTCCATAAAAAACGATGTGAAGTATGAACTCGAACGGTTCCTCTTTGACAATACAAAGCGCAAGCCAGTCATCCTGCCGATTCTGATGTACACATCTTCAAAAACAGGCGCAGGACAGCGCGTAAAAGACTTATAGGGCCAAAACTTCACGCAAAGGAATCAATGAACATTTACGATAAGCTCCATGAGCTGACAAGGGCAATCGAACAGTCGGATGAATATAAGCGCTATAAGCGCGCTGCTGAGAAAGTTGACTCAAATGACGCGCATTCAAAGATGCTGAAAGACTTCATCGCCGCCCAAATGCAGATTTCGACTTCAAAGATGCTTGGGCAAGAGCCAACACAGGAAATGATATCCAGCTTTAACACTCTCTACAGCACCATCTCCTCCATCTCTGACATCAGCGAATTCCTTTCTGCACAAGCTGTGTTTTCCGTTGTAATGGAGGATGTTTCCCGAGAAATAAACAAATCCGCTTCAGTGGAAGTTAAGTTTCTTGAAATGCCCGATTTTTCAGGTTCTAACATATAGCGTGTGCAACATGCAAAGGGACAGGCGCTTAGCCGGTCCTTTTGCATGCGCGCTCAAGATGGTTAGCATGTTATGGCGCAGAGCGAGGAAGGTGAATTTGGCTATTCGAACTTCCAGCTATTTGCGCATGTACTTAAAAACGTATTTGGGTGTGGAGAACGCCTTCTTAGGCTGGGCTGCTGCAAGGCGCTTTTTTTCTGACCACAAGGGCCAGTTTTCCATTTTTACGGATGTTGCATAAATCGATGCAACAGCCGCTAGGCAGAAAACGGGCAGCCATTTCAGCCTGGCACGGGATGTGTTGATAATGGATTCAATGTTTACCCGGCTAAACGACTCAATGTCCTGTGCAAAGGCGTATAAGGCAGATCCGCTTAGCGAGAATTCCACATCACCGTTTTTTGCTTCCGCTGAGAAGTATTCCACAGTGCCGTCTGGCTTTTCATGCGCAAGGGCGATTTTTCCATTTGATAGAACCTTTAGCCCTTTGATGGTAAAGGAAACTGGCTTATTGGGCGGAGGCGCATAAACTGAGCCGTTAAGAGTGTCAATAAGGCGAACTTCGACTAAGGCAAGGATCCCGCCTTGCTTGCCAAACTCTGGCGAAAGCTCTGCGTATTTCCCGCCTTGTTTTTTCACTTCCCGCACCTCGCCCCGTACGCTCCAGGGGAGGCTTGACTCTTTGAAGCTGTACGCTTCTGAAGATTGGTTTATGGCTTTGGCGGAAACGAGCAT
>JAITGT010000050.1 GCA_031280495.1 Eubacteriaceae bacterium | reverse complement strand
TTCGCTTGATGGCTCTTTCCCCTCCCCGCACAGCGCATGGAAAGTGGCGTCTGGGCGCACGACAAGCACATGGCCAGAGCGATCGATCGTTTTGAGGTATTTTTGATCGGAAACGGCTTTGTAAGAGTCATACAGATCCGCCTCAACAAAGATGGGTATTTGCGTTTCCGCGCAGGCATAGCTGTAGTATAGGCTTTTTAGCGCCTGGGCGGAAGCGTTGTAAGAAATAGCGTCAACATTCATAATGGCTTTTCCCTTTCGAAAGCCTTGGCTGCGCAGGCGCCAGCGCAGAGAGGGCTGGAGGAACGCGCCCTATGATTATAGCATATGTTAAGGCAGTCAAGAGCGCATCTTGCCAGAGCGCTTTTGCGGGGAAATCTGCTGCCCGGGCCTGAATGGGGGGCGTCAAGTGCAAGATTCATAGGCGCGCCTGTTGTATAAGGCATGGAAAAATGCTACAATGTTTAGACTTATCGCTAAAAGGAGAGTGATTTCTTTGCCGTCGGACCCTATTGGGCCGCAAATACTCTTGCAGATCGCCCTGATCCTCATGAACGGCTTTTTTGCCGCTGCCGAGATCGCCATCATTTCGGTCAATGACAACAAGCTGAAAGTACAGTCTGCCGATGGCGACAAGAAAGCAATCAAAATTCTAAGGATAACACAAAATCCCACTGTCTTCCTTTCCACCATCCAAGTGGGAATTACGCTTGGCAGCCTTCTTGCCTCTGCGTTCGCCGCTGACAGCTTTGCACTCCGGATAACGGATTTTTTTATTGAGAAACAGATTGCGGCAGGCATGTCGCGCACAGCCATTCACAGCATGTCTCTTATTGCAGTTACGGTTGTGCTTTCTTTCTTTATGCTGGTGTTTGGAGAGCTAATCCCAAAGCGCATAGCCATGCAAAAGGCGGAAGGCATTGCGCGGGCAATCTGCGGCGTGATCAGCGCCATGACAAAAATCATGCGGCCAGCCATTTTTCTTTTAAGCAAAACGACAAATGGGATGCTGAGGCTATTTCGCATTGACCCCTTTGCGCAAGACACAGAAGTTAGCGAAGAGGAAATACTTTACATGGTTGATGTGGCAGATGAAAAAGGCGCTATCGGCAGAAGCGAAAAGGAAATGATTGAGAACATCTTTGAGCTCAACAACATGACAGCGGAAGATGTCATGGTGCATCGCACAGACGTGGAGTTCTTAGAGTCAGATGCAAAACAAGAGGACGTGCTTGAGCTCATTCGCCAGACAGCATACTCTCGCTTTCCTGTCATCGGCGAAGACCACGACGATATATTAGGCATACTCATTAGCCGTGACTTTCTTCTTAACCTGCAGGCAAAAGATCCTCTTCCCCTTGCCAAGCTGATTCGGCCTGCCTATTTTGTTCCAGAAAGCGTGCGTGCGGATATTTTGTTTAAAAACATGCAGGCGTCAAACGCCCATCTCGCGGTTGTCGTTGACGAATACGGGGGCACAAGCGGCATAATAACACTTGAAGACTTGTTAGAGGAAATAGTTGGAAACATCTATGACGAGTCGGACAAATTCGATGAGGACGAAATCACCCCTTTGGCGGACGGCACATGGCGCGTCAGCGGCTCTGTTGATCTAGAAACGCTTTCAGAATATTTGGATTTGCCGCTTCCAGACGACGAGGAATACGATACGCTTGGCGGCCTGATCATCAATGTGCTGTCCATGATTCCTACCGACGGCAGCAAGCCTGTCGTCACAGCCTTTGGCGCACAGTTCCAGGTGGAAGATGTGAAAGAGCGCCGCATTGAATGGGTTGTGGTGAGCAAGCTTCCCCAAAACAGCGGCGAGAACAATGGCGAAGCGTAGGCTTCTGACAGGACGAAACAAAAAATGCCTTCTTTTAAGAGGGCATTTTATTGCTTGCGCCATGATTTCTCAAAGGCAATCCCTCCTATTCAGTTAAAGTCGTCAAGAAACGATGGCCAGGGGTTTGAGCGCTGCTGCCTTGGCTCATTCGCCTTTCTGCCCTTGTTTGGCGGCACGGGCGTGTCAACAAAGTCAATGGGAGGCTGCTTTCCAGATATTTTAGAGCCTGCTGGGCTAAAGCCGGTAGCAAGCACAGTAACTTTTATTTCAGTGTCAAGGGAAGAGTCTATGCAGGCGCCAAAGATAATGTTTGCCTCTGGATGCGCTTCCTGCCGCACGATTTCAGCGATTTTCTCGATCTCAAACAGCGTCAGCTGCTCGCCCCCCATGATATTGATGAGCACTCCTGTCGCTCCGTCAATGTTTGTTTCAAGCAGCGGGCTCTGAATAGCCTGCGTCGCGGCGCCAACTGCTTTCTCGTCCCCAGTCCCGATTCCCATTCCCATGTGCGCAAGGCCTGCGTTCTGTATGATTGTCTTGACATCCGCAAAATCGAGGTTAATGAGCGCTGGAGTGGCTATTAAGTCGGTTATCCCCTTTACGCCCATCAAAAGGACTTCATCCGCCATGCGAAGCGCTTCGTTAAAGGTAGTCGTTGGATTGGCCATCTGCAAAAGGCGATCGTTTGGAATAACAACAAGTGCATCCACAAAATCGCGTATCAGCTGTATTCCAAGATCGGCGTTAATCTTTCGCACCTTGCCTTCGAAGTTAAAGGGCCTGGTCACGACGCCAACGATAAGAAGCCCCATTTCATGCGCCACGCGGGCAATGACGTGCGAAGCGCCCGTTCCTGTCCCGCCGCCCATGCCAGCTGTTATAAAGACGAGATCTGCGCCTTCAAGCATGGTTTTTATGTCTTCTATGTTTTCCTCAGCGGATTTTTCCCCAACCTCTGGATTAGCGCCAGCGCCAAGTCCCCCAGTGGTTGCCGCGCCGATTTGCAGCTTATTTTCCGCTCTCGACAGATTAAGCGCTTGGCTGTCTGTGTTGACTACGTAAAATGTCACGCCCTGAAGACCGCTCTCAATCATCCTGTTTACGGCGTTGTTGCCTGCTCCGCCGACGCCGATGACTTTTATGTTCGCCGTGCCGATTGCCTTGTCTTCAGGCAAAAACTCGTATGGCATGTCGTTTCCTCCTGGTTTCCTGTACGTCCTTAGACCATTCTAATATTTTTGCCATGTTTTGGCAATATGTTTCCTCAATCTACAGCCTCCTGTTTCTGCCAACTTTGGGCATGAGCTTGTACTATCGAATGCTAACTTCCTTAAATATTGGATCCGCGCCTTCGAATAGCTCAACCATAATATTGGGCCTCGCCTGCGTGGCAAGGTAATCCGCAACGAAACCTTCATTGGAGGCAAAGTCTGCCAGCATAAAAAATTTGATATAGTTGTTGTTGTTTGAGTAGATGTAATACCCGCTGTCCTCCACCAATATCTCTGAGATCATGCCTTCGAGGCCGCGTTCAGTGGCAAATTTCAAAACATAGGATACAGTCTGCGCTTTGGCGCTTTGGAAATAGTCAAAGCTTGTCCCCAACTCAATTTCCACATTGCCCAGCCCGCTGACAGTAATGACAGAGGGCGGCCCAATCTGGGAAGACTGAGCCATGACAAAGCCGGCGTCGTCTGCTATGTAATACGCGCCATTTGAGTAGATGGCGGCAAATGGCGTCCTTTCGGCTATGGCAACTTTAACAGTGCTGGGAAGCGTGCGTTTTACGCGCGCCTCCTTTGCTTCTGGCACGTAGCCGAGAATGCCTTTTTCTGCTTGTCGCGCTGAAAAGGAGAAAATATTCGCCCCCATTTCAATGCCGCCGTATTCCATGAGCTCCTCGCGCGTAATCGCGCCCGTTTCCGTCATGCCTTCTATCTGCAGATATGAAATGTCAAAATATCCGCTTTGCAGAAAGGCAATGGCTGCCACAGCCAGGCATGCCGCGAGGCAAAGCGCAAGCGCCCCTTTTGAGATGCGTTTTCTGTCCCTAATCCTGATTATCCTGGCTTTGCCCATCATGATTCATCCACATACACCGCCTCGCCCCCAATGGAACGGATTTGGCTTGCCAGGTTGTCATAGCCCCTATTGATATGGTAGGCATTTTCGATGACGCTGGTGCCTTCCGCCGCCAATGCAGCTACGATAAGTGCGGCCCCTCCCCGAAGATCCTCTGCATAAACGCATGCGCTTCCGAGCCTTTTCACACCTGTAATGATTGCAATTCTGTCTTCTGTCTTAATATTGGCGCCCATGCGGGCCAGCTGAACAGTGTATTTGTAGCGGTTTTCAAACACAGCCTCCTTTATGACAGAGGTGCCCTCGGCCAGAGTGAGCATTGCCGCAAAGGGGCTCTGAAGGTCTGTTGGAAATCCTGGAAATGGCTGTGTAATGATAGAGTCAACTGCCTTAATTTTTCCTGCGGACTCCGCAACAATTCCGCCGGAAGATGGCTGAATTTGCATTCCGGTTTCCATCAACTTGAAATAGGGCGCTTTTATGACATCCAGCGGAAGATCTTTGAAAAAGACCCTTCCCCCGGTAATGTTTACGGCGCAAAGCATCGTTCCTGCAACAATTCGATCTGCCATAATTGTGTACTCTGAATCATGCAGCTTTTCCACGCCTTCGACATAGATTGTATTTGTCCCAGCTCCATAAACCCTTGCGCCCATGCCATTGAGAAAATTTTGCAGATCGATGATTTCAGGCTCTTTGGCGGCGTTGGAGATGGATGTGACGCCAGGGGCAAAAATAGTTGCCAAGATGAGGTTTTCTGTGGCGCCAACGCTCGGATAATTAAGAATGATGTTGTTCGCGCTGATCCCGCTGCCGTCGACCATGATAAATCCATGCTCTTCGCGAACGTCTGCGCCAAGATCTCGAAGCCCCTTGAGATGAATGTCGATTGGCCGAAGGCCGATGTCGCAGCCGCCTGGGAAAGAAAACTGCACCACCTTTTGTTGAGCAATCAATGCACCCAAAAGCATAATGGAGGAACGCATTTGGCTGACAAGCTGTTCAGAAACGAGATTGGATGTAAGGCCACGCGCATTTATGGACAAATCCACATTGTCTCTTTTTATAGTACACCCAATAGATGTCAGAATTTTTACCATTATGCGCACATCCAAAATATCTGGGACGTTGTGGAGGACGGTCTCACCGCTGTTAAGAACGCATGCAGCCATTATCGGCAAAGCCGAGTTTTTGGCTCCCTGGACACTAAGCTCGCCTTCCAGCCTTTTGCGACCGTTCACGATATACTTGCTCATCTAAGCCTCCATTAGCAAAATACTATACTGTATAATATTCGGCTTTTTGGCTTAGGTTCATGATTCCTTTCCGCGCAAGCCAAGGAGCGATTCTGCCTGAATTGCGATTCTCTCAGATGAGTCGGGAATGCCTATAGCTTTCGAAGCCTCCCCCATTTTTGACAGCATCCCTTTCTCTTCCAAGAGCTGCGCCACCAATTCCTTTAGGGACTGGGCAGTGAGGCGCGCATCCTCAATAATTGCTGCCGCTCCGTTATCGACGCAGTATTGGGCATTCTTGGTTTGGTGGTCAAAAACAGCCGTTGGCAGGGGGACGTAAATAGCCGCAACGCCCACATAATTTATCTCTGAGACAGTCATGGCGCCGCTCCTGCCTATGACAAGATCAGCGGCGTTTAAGAGCGCAGGCATTTCATTTGTATAGGCGAGAATTTGGATGTTTTTGCCAATTCCTGCCATTTGCGGATCCGCAGCCATTCGTTCGGCAAAAGCGCTGTATGAGCTTCTGCCTGTAATATGCACAAGCCTGGCTCCTTTCATCCTCAAGAAAGGAATAAGGCCATAAACGGCGTCGTTGATAGACTTTGCCCCAAGGCTGCCCCCGAAGCTGACGACAAGCAGTTCCCTTTCCCCAATGCCAAACGTGCGGCGCGCAAGAAACCGGTCATACAGCGCAAATTCCCTGCGCACCGGGTTTCCTGTCAGCACGCATCGCTCTTTTCGCTTCATGTAAGCCCTTGCCTCTTCAAAAGGGAGGCAGATTATGTCTGCAAAACGCGACAGCGTTTTGATGGTGAAGCCGGGAATGACGTTTTGTTCGCAAATCAGCGTAGGAATTCTCCTGAGGTGCGCCGCAAGAACAATAGGGCCGGATATGTATCCGCCGGTGCCAATGACAATGTTTGGCTTTAGGCGGGACAGAAGCCGAAAAGAGTCCGACATGGATTTTGCCGTTCGAAAAACAACTTTTGCTTTTTTCAGCCCAGAATAATAGCGCTCAAATCCGCTTACATAGAGCTCATTGAGCTCGAAGCCGTCTTCCGGGACGACCTTTCCTTCAATAGAGTCATGCCTGCCGGCAAACTGGATATCCCAGTCCGGATGCCGATGGGCGAGCTCTTTTGCGATTGCCAGCGCTGGGTATACATGCCCTCCCGTGCCCCCTCCTGCAAGAAGTGCTTTCATAAGAAACGGCGCAAACCCAGTTGGCTCGCAGGAATGCGCCTCCCTCCCTTTCGATTGGATTAAGGCTTAAGAGCGGCCAGTCGCGCGGCCTAGCAATGCAGCCGATTCCACGCCATTGGCTGAAAGCACGCTGTCCTCCGCCCGCGTAGGGAGCCCGCGCTGCAGCGCCCCGCCTTTGTGCAGCAGCGCTATGTTTTGCTTTTGACATTGCGCGAAATGTTTAGGACAATGCCCATGGAAAAGAGCATGGTTAGCAGGGAGCTGCCCCCTGCTGAGATAAAAGGCAGCATAACCCCTGTCGGAGGGATCAAGTTTGTGACGACAGCTATGTTTAAAAACACTTGAATGGCAATAAGCAGCCCCATGCCTGAAGCCAAAAGCCTGCCGAATACGTCGCTTGTGCCAAGAGCGATTTTGATAAGCCTAAAGACTAGGAAAAAATAGACAAGTATGACAGTGACGCAGCCAATAAGGCCAAGCTCTTCCCCGATGACCGAAAAAATGTAGTCATTCTGCGGCTCAGGCAGAAACATAAGCTTGGCTTTGCCGTTGCCAATTCCCTGTCCAAAAATTCCGCCAGATCCTAGGGCCATGAGGGATTGGGCAGGCTGCCACCCTTTCCCTGCCAGGTCGCTCCAAGGATTTTGGTAGGCAAGTATGCGCGCCATCCTCCATTTGCTGGATGCAATGAACGTAACAATAGCCGAGACGGATATCACGCCCATCAGGGCAATATAGAGAAGATTGCCTCCGGCCATAAAGTACATTCCAATAATGAGGCCAGCGACGATAATGGCAGTGGACAGCGCGGGCTGCATATAGATCAGCACGGCGACAACGCCAGTAAACGAAAGCAGAATCAAAAAGCCTGAAAATCGTGGCAAGAGCTCCATTTTTCTTTCGATTTCCCTTGCGACGAACATCATGACTGCCGCCTTGGCCAATTCAGCAGGCTGTATAACAAAACCGAAAATTCTCAGCCACCGGCCTGCGCCGTTTACGTCTTCCGCTGTAAACAAGACAACAACAAGCAAGCCGAGCGCCAACGCCAGAAAAGGAAAGGCAAACCGCCTGAGGTATTGGTAATTGACCAGGCTCATAACATACATTGCAACAAAGCCAATTGCCGCAACTTGAAGCTGCTTTTCAACATAATAAAACTCATTGCCGCTCAGTTTTGCGTTGTACATGCTCGCTGACCAAATCATGAGCACGCCAAAGCCAGTTATTAGGGCAACAAGGAAAGCCACGCCTTTGTCCATCGGTTTCTTTGCCTCAAGCGGCATCTCGCGAAAGATATCCGCTAGATCCGCCACCATATCCCGCATTGGCCGCGAACGCCTGCGTACCGCAATTTTTGCCGCTTTCGGCTTCATTTCGCGCTTCCCTCCTGCCCTGCCAATTCTTGCACCATTTGTGCGCGCCTGCCTTGCGCTGTTGTTTCTTATAGATTATGCACTAAATTCTTAAATAATCTTCCGCGCTCTTCATAATTGCCAAACATATCCCAGCTTGCGCAAGCAGGCGACAAAAGGACCGTGTCCCCCGGCTCAGCTGCCTCGCTCGCAAGCTTTACCGCTTCATCAAATGAAGAGGCATCGACATAAAGTATGCTATTTCTGTCAAGCATTTCAGCTATTTTTTCCTTTGTTTGCCCGAGGACAATGACACAGCGAGCTTTCTCACGCAACAGCGGCGCAAGGGAGTCGAAGCTTGAATGCTTGTCGTAGCCGCCGAGAAGGACGACGGCTGGCGCAGCGACTGCCCGCAATGCAACAGCCGTGGCGTCTGGGTTCGTGCCCTTAGAATCGTTTACATAGGACACGCCCCGCACATTGCGGACAAACTCGAGACGGTGCTCGACAGGCTCAAAATCTTTAAGCGCCTGCTGAACAGTTTCGAGGCTGGCTCCCATAAAAAGGGCAGCCAGCGAGGCAGCCATTGCGTTTGCGGCATTGTGGCTCCCAATAATCTTCAGTTCCGCTGTCGCGGCAAGTTGAACCGCCTTGCCGCTGTGCATTGCCCAAATGGCGCCGCCTTCCAGCCATGCGTGCGCGCCTTCTTTGCGCTCTAGGGAAAACCAGGAAACAGGGCAGGCCGCCTTTGCAGCAGATGCGGCAGCAATGGGATCGTCCAGGTTGGCGACGAGCAAATCCTCCCCCCCCATCAGCTGGAACACTTTTTCCTTTGCCGCAGTGTAGTTTTCCATTGTGCCGTGGCGATCCAGATGGTCAGGCGTAATATTTGTCAATACCGCGCAGTTAGGGTGAAAGCCCTCCGTTTGGTCGAGCTGAAAGCTGCTTATCTCAAGCGCCAGCACGGTCCGAGGGCTGGAAACACCCGCATAGTTTACGAAAGCGTCCCCAATATTGCCCGCCGCATGGGCGTCGATCCCCGCGCGGCTGAGCAAATGGGCAACCAGGGACGTTGTTGTCGTCTTGCCGTTTGTCCCTGTGACAGCGACCAGCTTCCCCTTGTAATAGCCGCTGGCGAACTCAATTTCCGATAGGACAGGAATGCCGCATGCCCTCGCATGTTCTAGTGGCGGCGCGTCTGGAGGCACGCCTGGGCTCGCAATAACGCAGCTGCACGACTCTATTGCGCTGTTGTCTGGGTTCTGGCCGAAGTGGCATTCGACGCCGGGCAGCCTTGCTGCCTCCTCAATGCCAAAACCGCTCTTTGTCAGGCTTTCGTAAGGCATTGAGTCAAAAAGCACCGCAGCGATTCCCTGCTGGCTCAGAAATTTGGCGGCGCCAATGCCGCTTCTGCCTGCGCCGAGTATGAGATATTTGTTGTAAGTGGCTGCCATTGCCATATGCCTCCATTACGGGATTTCTTTTAGAAACTGTATGGTATCGAGAGCATCGAAATGAGCACGCAAACTGCGGTAAACACCCAAAAGACAATGACGATGCGTGTCTCCTGCCATCCGAGCAGCTCAAAATGGTGGTGGATTGGCGCCATCTTGAAAACGCGCTTGCCGCCGCTTATGCGAAAATAGCTCACCTGAATGGCAACGGACAGCAGCTCAATGGCATAGATGAGGCCCGCAATCAATATAAACAGCTCTGTGCGAGTCAATATGGAGATTGCGGAAACAGCGCCCCCAAGCGCCATAGAGCCCGTGTCTCCCATGAACACTTTGGCAGGGTTGAAATTGTAGACCAAAAATCCCATGCAGGCGCCTATGACAGAAGCCCCAAATGTCCCCATAGACGGCTTCCCGTCAGAAAGCGCGTACAGGAAGAAGAAGATAAAGACAATGAGGGTCACCCCGCTGGCAAGGCCGTCCAGCCCGTCAGTGAAATTCACGGCGTTTACAACAGCAACCACGGTAATGACAGTGAACGGAATGTAGAAAACGCCCAAATCTAGGACGAAGTACGTAAACGGTATCTGTATTCCAGTCCCAATGTCTGGGTGGTATGCGGCGAATACAGCGAGCGCAAGCGCAACAGCGATCTGAAGCACCAATTTGTGCGAAGGAAGCATGCCAAGCGAGGATGCCGTTACGCCTTTTTCGCTTGGCGTGACGGACTTCTGCACCATTTTGATGAAGTCGTCCAAAAAGCCAATAACTCCAAAGACAACAGTCACAATCACCGCAAACAGCAGGCTCGAATCCGCGCCTTTTGAGGCAATGAGGCAGGAAGCGGCGACAGCAACAATAATGACTAGTCCACCCATTGTCGGCGTTCCCGCTTTTCCGTAGTGGGATGTTGGGCCAAGAAGGCGAACACTCTGGCCAATATTGAGCTTTTTTAAGGCTTCTATAGCCATTGGGCTGCTCGCGACAACGATGAGAAACGAAAGGAGCGTTGTCAAAATTGCTTTGCTCATCTCAGCCTCTTTGCGACCAGGCTGTATATGCCCTCGAAGG
The DNA here is from genome assembly GCA_031280495.1 of Eubacteriaceae bacterium. The sequence goes on along the minus strand of JAITGT010000050.1, from coordinate 1,941 downwards.
CCATTCCCCTGGACGCCTTGAATAAGGCCGCGTCGCCCGGCTTTAGCCATTCAGCTATGGAAGAGGCAATAGCCTCATAGCTGGATGAGGCGAATACTACGCCGTTTCCGTTTGCCTCGCCATAACCTTCTGCAAAGGCTTCCGCTGTATTGCCTGAAACAGCCAAATAGCCAATTCCACGACGGGCGGCATGCCTCCCAACCTCCTTAGTCAGTTCCCACTGCCTTTCCCCAAGTTCGAACATGTCGCCAAGCACGGCGGCAGCCCGGCCGCCTTTCGCCAAAATGGCCAAGGTGTCAAGCGAAGCTTTCATTGACTCTGGGTTGGCATTGTAAGTGTCGTTCAGAAGCGTCACACCCCCAATTTCCTCTGAGTCCATTCGGCTGTCCGATGCCTCAAATGAAGCGAGGCCTTGCTGAATCTCTTCCGCGCCAAGCCCATGCCGCCATGCAGCCGCTATGGCCAAAAGCGCATCCAGCACAAAGTGCCTTCCGGCAAGCGGGAAGCGAAAATGTTCGGCTTTTCCGCCAAGATCCACGTAAAAATCAGAGCCTCCAGCGCCATAGCTAACGTTGGCGGCTGTAAAATCGCCGCACTCCACACCTGCCTTGATCACTTCAAAAGGCCCTCCCTCAAGCGAGCAAAGCATGTCATCCTCGCCGTTTACAATAGCAGCGCAGCTCTCGCCTAAAAAGGCAAGGCTCTCTTTCTTTGCCAAATATATATTCTCGCGGCTTCCCAAAAACTCAATATGCGCCACGCCTATGTTTGTTATGATAACCGTTTGCGGGCGCAATATCTCGACATTGGCCAGTATTTCCCCTGGATGGGACATGCTTATCTCAAACACGCCGATTTCGTCTGATGGCGCCAGGCCGAAGATCGAAAGAGGCACTCCCGTTTGGCTGTTTAAGTTGCCGGGTGACTTTGCTGTCTTGTATTTTTGGGAAAGAATCGTTGCCAAAAGCTCTTTCGTCGTCGTCTTTCCGCTTGACCCCGTGACAGCCACGAAAGGTATGGGAAATCTCTCGATATAGGCCCTGGCAAGATCCTGGAGAGCTTTTAGAGGATCGCGAACTGTGATCTGGCACAGCTGCGCCATTGGATCCGGATTGGCGACAACTGCGATTGCCGCGCCGCGCGAGAATGCGTCTGAGAGAAACAGCTCTCCGTTTGTCGCTTCGCCTTTAAGGGCAAAAAAGCAGCTGCCCTTCCTCGCTTTTCTTGAGTCTGTCACAATGTTGTCGGCTATCGCCCCGCCATCACCAAATGCCACTTCCCCGCCTACGAAGCCAGCTATGTCCGATGCTCGCATTGGTATCATATATCCCTGCCATATAGTAGATTCGTTCTGAGCCGTGCCAGCCATAATTATAACATGCCGCAGACCGTTGAGGTTTTATTCGATATATTTGAAAACAACCGAAATGGCAGAGCCTTTTTCCACTGCCACACCCTGGGAAACAGACTGGGAGACAGCGATGCCCCCTCCCTCTGCCTTTAGGGAAAGGCCAAGCCCTGTGAGGGCCGCGTTCGCCTGCCCTACAGTCATGCCTTTGAGGCTTGGCACGCTCACAGTGTTTCCTGACGGGCTTGAAGCGGTCATCGCCACAGTGACTCCCTTGGCGTATGGCTCATTGACATTTGACTGTTCCGTCACAATGGCGAAGGCGTCTTCCGCATCTTCAGTAAAAGTGCAGGGGATATCCATGGCTGCGAGGATTTCGCGCGCCTGCGCCACTGTTTTCCCCCGCATGTCTGGAATGACTGTCTGCACAGAGGCAGTTTTTGCACTGTCCGTGGTCGCTGAGGATCCTTCCTGGCCGCGCAAAATGCTCTCAAAAATGGCTCCTGCAACAGGGGCAGCGGCAGTGGAGCCCATTGTGTACGCCCCAGTTGGCTCATCGACAAGCACAAGGAGGGAGTACTTCGGATCGTCGT
>JAITGT010000109.1 GCA_031280495.1 Eubacteriaceae bacterium | reverse complement strand
ATGACAAGAACGCCAAAAGAGATCTCGCCATCATTACGCTGCTTCTCAGCACAGGGATTCGCATCAGCGAGCTCGTTGGGCTAAACCGAGCAGATTTTGATTTCTCAAACGGCTCTTTTTCTGTCATGAGAAAAGGCGGCAACCAGGCTATCCTTTACCTGCCAGCGGAAGCAAGCGAGTCGCTGTCTGACTATCTTCAAACAGAGCGAAGCCAGATTAGCGCAGCGCGCGAAGAAGACGAAGACGCCGCTTTTTTGTCCCTTCAAAGAAAAAGGATGGCTGTGTCGAGCATCGAAAAAATGGTTAAAAAATACTCCTATCCAGTAGTTCCGCTTAAAAACATCTCTCCGCACAAATTTCGCAGCACATATGGAACAAACCTATATAAAGAGACGGGCGATATTTACCTTGTTGCAGATGTATTGGGTCATAAAGACATAAATACAACAAAAAAACACTATGCAGCAATTGACGAGGACCGAAGGAAACTGGCTGCGAAAGTAACGAAACTGAGGAAGGACTAATGGATTCGCAAACGACTGTTTAGGAATTCAAAAAAAGCTTAGAACAAGTTTTTTACACCATAAGAATAATGATGTATAATGGATAACGAGAATGCATAAGCGATAGAGAGGAAAAGCGCCATGTATGAAGACTTGTCTGGAATTCAGATAATGATCCTTGACTATATTAAAGAAGCTTTGGGCCAAAGGGGCTACCCGCCCTCCGTAAGAGAGATCTGCACTGCGGTCGACCTCGCCTCAACATCATCTGTGCACCATCAGCTCAACAATCTTGAAAAAAAGGGCTACATACGGCGTGATCCTCTCAAGCCACGCGCTCTGGAGATCCTCAAAAACAATCCATTTGCAGCAAGGCCAGACGTAGTGGAAGTGCCGGTTATTGGCACAGTTACGGCTGGAGAGCCTATTACGGCTTTTGAAGACTACACAGACACTTTTCCGCTGCCGGCTTCTTTTGTGAAGAACAATAACTGCTTCATGCTCAACGTAAAGGGCAGCAGCATGATAAACGCCGGAATTCTTGATGGAGATCAAGTCATCGTCAAACAGCAAAATGTTGCAGAGGACGGAGACTATGTCGTTGCCATGATAGAGGACGAGGCAACGGTTAAGACGTTTTACCGAGAAGACGGCAGAATCCGCCTTCAGCCAGAAAACCCAATGATGGCGCCAATCTTCGCGCGAAATGTTGACATTCTGGGTATCGTCATTGGAGTCTTTCGAAAAATTTAGGCATCCTCTGAGTCAAGGGCGGCAAGCGCTGAGCAAAGCCCAATTTTGGCGTGCTCGTACGTCAGCCCGCCTTGTTGGTAAACGGTGTATGGCGCGCGCATTGGGGCATCCGCGCTCAGTTCAATGGAAGAACCGGAAACGAAATTTCCCGCTGCCATGATAATATCATTGCTATATCCAGGCATTTTCCATGGCTCTGGCAAAACGTGCGCATCAACTGGAGACGCTTGCTGAATAGCATGGCAATATTTTCTTACGCTAGCTTCGCTTCCCAATTCGACTGCCTGAATTATGTCGCTACGCTGCGCATTCGATGCCGGAAATGTCCGCAGCCCTCTTCTTTCAAACGCCTTTGCTGTCAGGATTGCGCCTTTAAGCGCGTCAGCGACTGTTCTGGGCGCCAAAAAAAGCCCAAGCAGCATGGGGCGTATCATTCCGAAATTTGCGCCGACTTCATAAGCTATCCCTGGAGCGGTTAGCCTGGCTGCGACCTGGTCCATAAGCTTTTCTTTTCCAGCAATATAGCCTCCCGCAAGCGCGATTCCTCCGCCTGGATTCTTTGTCAGGGATCCTGCCATTAGGTCTGCTCCGACCTGCGTCGGCTCAACTTCATCAATGAATTCACCGTAACAATTGTCAACGAACACTATAACATTGGGGTTTGCTTTTTTTGCGGCAAGGCATATCTCTTTGATGGCGCCTGTTGTAACAGCGTCGCGATCCGAATAACCAGTCGATCGCTGTAGATAAGCGATCTTCGTTTTATGCCCGATCGCTATTGGCACCTTTTGCAGATCTGGCTTTCCATTCAGAAACTCGATCTGGCGATAATGCACGCCAAAATCCCGTAGTGTCCCCTGCCCCGCATTTTCGCCCTTAGCTCCAATAAACGAGCGCACAGTGTCATAGGGCGCTCCGGTAAGCGAAACGAGTTCGTCGCCTGGCCGCAAAAGGCCATATAGCGCAAGCGCAATGGCATGCGTGCCGCTAGAGATCTGCGGCCTTGCCAGAGCTTTTTGCGCGCCAAACGCATCCGCAAATATTCTTTCTGCAGTTTCCCTTCCCTCGTCGCTGTATCCATAGCCCGTGCTCTCGGCAAAATGGCGCTCTGAAAGGCCTGCCGCCTGCATGGCGTGAATAACTTTAAGCTGGTTGCTAAAAGCAATATCGTCAATTTTGCGAAAAATCGGTTGGAGCTCTGCCTCGCAATCGCGCAGCTCTGCCAAAGTTTTGTGGTTAATGCCTTTCAGAGCCATGATGTTCCCTCTCCAAGCTGTAAGGCGCCAGGTTAGCTGTGATGTGGGCAGCTTCATAGACAGAGAGCTCTCCCATATTTATCCAAATGCACCCTTCATTCCTTTTAAACCACGTTATCTGCCGCTTTGCATAGCGGCGGCTTGCCCGCTTCATTGCTTGGGCTGCCTCTTCAAGGCTTCTCTCTCCTTTGAGCGCACCCATAATCTCAATATTTCCAATGGACCGCATTGCTGGGCTAGATTCGTCAAGCCCCCTATTAATCAATGCCTGCACTTCGCCCACAAGCCCCATTTCCATCATTTGATCCACTCTCCGGTCAATTGCTTGATACAATTCCTCACGCCCTCTATAAAGAACAGCATACCTTAGGCCGCTATACCGGGGAGTCTTTGAACGTAATTCCGAAGCCTGCGCCAGCCTGCTCCCTCCGTCTCCAGCCGCTTCTAAGGCGCGAATGACGCGCTTAGTGTTGTTGGGGTGGATCTTCGACGCAGTTTGCGGATCTTTGCTGGCAAGAAGGGCATGCAGAGCCTCATTTCCCTCCTGCAGCGCAAATCTTTCGAGCGACTCTCGCTGTCCTTGATCTGGCGCGCGGCCCGAGAAATCATACTCCTGAAAAACTGCGCTATCCAAATATAGCCCGCTTCCGCCGCAAAATATCGGCGTTTTGCCTCGAGATAGAATATCCTGCGCCGTTTTGGTCGCAAGCTGCGAAAAATCCCTTGCATTCAGCCACTCAGTTGGCTCTGCAATGTCCAGCAAATGGTGTGGAACGCCTTCAAGTTCTTCAGCTGCCGGTTTCGCGCTGCCAATGCCGAGCCCTCGATAACATTGGATCGCGTCGCAGTTGATCACTTCGCCGTTCACGATGTGCGCCAGCTGCACAGCAACAGCAGTCTTGCCCGTAGCTGTAGGGCCCCCAATTGCGTACGCCTGCGTTTTCACCGGATCCTCTCAAAGGAGCGCATAAATGCGCGTTTGTGGATTTTCGAAAGAATTGGCCTTCCATGAGGGCAGGTAAAAGGCATGTCCGTTTTCTGAAGCGCATTGAGCAGCAAAACAAGCTCTTTGTGAGAAATGTCCTCGTCTCCGCGCACCGCGTTGTGGCATGCTTTCTTTATGAGAAATTCGCTTCTCTCCCCTTCCCCCAGCGCTGACGGTCCCTTCGCCAGATCATCAATTAGGCTTGGAAAAGCGCTTTCCAAGCCTTCAAGCGCGAGAGAAGCGGGCACGGACCGCAGTGCGATGCACCCCTCCCCAAGATCGCCGATTTCATAACCGACCGAGGCAAAAAGGGGTATGCATGAGACAGCCAGCTGGTAAAGCGGTGGCGATAGAAATATGGCCAGAGGCGCTAGAAGGGCCTGTACAGGCAAATCGCCTTTTCTAAATGCATGCAGGTATTCCTCATAGAGCACCCTTTCGTGCGCCGCATGCGTGTCTACAGCATAGATTTCGTCACCAGACTCAAGAAGGGCATAAAGGCCAAAGGCATTTCCAATAAACTTCATGTAAGGAAGGGCGCAGAGGGTTTCCCTGCCTATTTCATCTTTCTTTTGATCGGAACGAGAAGCGTAAAGATCATCTCCCACTATGTCTGCTTCTTTTCCTGCTGGCAGAGTCTCATACTGAGCTGCCTCCTCCCGTGCCAGGGCGCCTTCCCGCCGCCCTATTTGCGGCGATGCAGGCATATAAGGCTTTGCTTGCTCAAAGGAAGCAGATGCAGAGTGCTTTGGCGATGAAAAAATAGGTTCGGGCTTTAGGAATGTTTCCCTTGGAACAAACTGCTTTCCCAAAGCGTCTTTTAGGCCCTGCCTGACCAGCATAAGAACAAGAGTTTCATTAAAGAGCCTCACGTTTTGTTTGGATGGATGGATATTGACATCCACCTGGCGGTATGGGAGATCCACATACAATAGAAAGGAGGCGCCTCTTTTGCCGCAAACCTCTTCGTAAGCGTCGTCAATGGCTTTGCCAAATGCTTGGCTTTGTATCGCGCGCCCATTTAAGACAAGGACTCGGTGGCGAAATCCTTTTATAAATGGCGGAGAGACTAACAGCCCCATTACTTTTAGAGGGTCTTCTTTGTAGTCCACGTTAATGGCAGAACTGACGAACCGATTGCCAAGAACAGCTGCCGCAGCCGAAAAATAAGAGCCGCTTCCATCCGTGTGAAAGGACTCTTTTCCGTCCACCAGCATCCGGACAGATACATTCGGCCTTGACAGTGCAAGAATAGATGCGATCTCTACTGTCTCCTGCGCTTCCAGAGCGTTTTTGCGCAGATTTTTTAGTCTGGCTGGCAGGTTATAAAATAGGTTGCGCACCTCTATTTTTGTGCCTTGCTGTATGGCAGCGTCGTCCATTGCAACTATATTTCCTGCTTCCAGCAGGATCACCCTGCCCAAATGAGCGCCTTTCTGGACAGAAACCGCTCGCACGCGCGAAACAGCGGCTATGGAAGCGAGCGCTTCGCCTCGAAAGCCTAGTGTCTCAACGGCTTCGACAGAGTCCAAAATCTTGCTTGTGGCATTCCTTAGAAAGGCAAGCTTTAGATCTTCTGGCGCAATCCCATCGCCGTCGTCCATGACGCAAATCAAGGCTTTGCCTCCACTTTGAATTTCAGCCTCCACGTTTTTGCTGTTCGCGTCAAAAGCGTTCTCGATCAGTTCCTTGACGGCTGCTGCGGGGTTCACGACGACCTCGCCTGCTGCAATAAGGCTGGAGGTTTTTTCGTCCAGAAGCTTGATTCTGTTCATTGTTCCAATTCCTTCTTAAGCCTTCCAACAAACGACATAACTTCAATTGGAGTCATTTCGTAGAGAGGCAGGCTCTTAATTTCATCTAAAACAATTGACGAGCGGTAATTGATTAGGCTGTTCGCATCCAATTCTGGAGGCAGCGCAGACTTCTTTCGCCTAGGCTTTTTTGCCTGGGCATTTTCAATGGCTGCCAGTATCTCCTCCGCTCGCGTGACGACTTCTTCTGGAAGGCCGGCAAGCTTTGCGACGACGATTCCATAGCTTTTGTCCGCCGGACCGGGCGCTATGCGATGCGAAAACTTTAGCCCCGATAGGCTTTGGCTGACAGTTATGGAATAGTTTTTTACTCCGTCCACCTCCTTTTCAAGCTCAGTCAGCTCGTGGTAGTGCGTTGCAAAGAGGCACTTTGCGCCTATCTTCCCCTTGTCAGCAATATATTCCAAAATAGAGCGCGCAATGGACATGCCGTCAAACGTGGACGTGCCCCTTCCGACCTCATCAAGGACAATAAGGCTTTGTGATGTGGCGTTGCGCAATATGTTGGAAACCTCGCTCATTTCAACCATAAATGTGCTCTGTCCGCCAACGAGATCGTCGCTTGCCCCAACACGCGTAAAGATTCGGTCGAGTATGCACAAATCGGCTTCTTGGGCAGGAACAAATGAGCCAATTTGGCTCATGAGGCATATAATTGCTGTTTGGCGGATAAACGTTGACTTTCCGGCCATGTTTGGGCCAGTGATGATGAGCATGCGGTCAGCGCTGCTGTCCAAATAAACATCGTTGCCAATAAAGGATTTCTTTTCGATTAGCCTTTCCACCACTGGATGGCGCCCATCGACAATGCGCAGAACCCCATGAGCGTTGAGCTTTGGGCGCACATAGCCATACTCGAAAGCAGCATGGGCTAAGGAATTGATGGCATCCATATTCCCTATCCGCTCGCCCGCCTCGAAAATTCTCTCAAGACTTTCATTGAGCGTTTCCAATAGTGAGCCGAATAATTCAGCCTCTCGCGCGGCAATTTCGTCTTGGGAGCTGAGAAGGCGATCCTCCAGCTCTTTAAGCTCTTGCGTGTAGAAGCGCTCCGCATTGGCTAGCGTCTGTTTGCGGATGAAATGCTGCGGAACATTGGCAAGGTTTGATTTCGTCACCTCAAAGTAATAGCCAAAAACGCGGTTATATTTGACCTTTAGGTTCTTGATGCCACTTTTTTCCCGCTCCTCCGCCTCTATCTGCATGAGATACGAAGTTGCGCCGCCCTTGAGTTTTTTGAGCCCATCCAGCGTTTCATCGAAACCAGTTCGTATGAGCGTGCCGTCGCCGATTTGGGCTGAGCACTGCGGATCAATGGCGCCCTCCAATATGGATGCAATATCTGCAAGGCTGTCACAGGAAAGGCATTCCCTGGCAATGAGGCTGGAAGACATTCCTGCGCAAACTGCCTTTAAGGCGTCAATTAAGCGGGATGTCTCAACGAGCCCCAAAAGATCCCTGCCATTTGCTGTCCGGTAGGCAATTCTGGAGCAAAGCCTCTGGATGTCGCTCATTTTCGAAATAAGTTTCCCAACCTCTGCAATAAGCGGGGCGTTTTCGATCAATTCGCCAACCGCTTCGTGCCGGTCTTCTATCTCCTCCATATTTAAGAGTGGCTGGGCAACCCACTTTTGAAGGCTTCTGGCCCCCTGGGATCCGGAAGTGTGATCCAGGACCCAAAGAAGGCTCCCTTTGCGCTGTTTCGTAAAAATGGTCTCAGTCAGCTCGAGATTTCTTTTGGTCGCGTGATCAAGTGCCATTGACCTGCCGCTAGCTTGCAAGCGAATTCGGCTGATATGCGATAGGGCCACTTTTTGCGTTTCTTTTAAGTAGCGGAAAAGCGCTCCGCAGGCTTTAATCAAAACTTCCTTGCCCTCAAGCCCTGTGCCGGTCAGAGAGTAGCTGCCCAGCTGCTCTGTAAGCGCATAAGTGCATCTGTCTAAAGCAAAGTAGCCTGAGTCCAATAAAGAGCAGGAAAACCCTGCAACTGCCTCAATGGAAGATTTGAGGCTAGGCTCGGCGTACAGTACTGGGTTCGTAAGTATTTCAGCCGGTTTGGCCATGGATACAAAGTCAGAAAGCGTCGATCGGTTTAGTCCATCCAGCAGGATGTCGCTCGCATGCGCCTCACCCGTAGCAACATCAACCCACGCTGCCCCGCATTCCGACTTGTTGTAGTAGAGGCAGGCTATGTAGTTATTGCCCTTTTCTCCCCGCTCTCTTCCTTCTAGCAGTGTTCCAGAACTGATGACGCGGACGATTTCGCGCTCCACTAAGCCCTTAGTCAGCCTCGGATCGCTCATTTGCTCGCAAATCGCGACCTTAAAGCCTTTTTCCACAAGCCTTGCCACATACGAGTCTACAGCTTGCGCTGGCACGCCGCACATTGGCGCTTTTTCGTCCAGGCCGCAGTCTCTGCCGGTCAATACAAGATCAAGAGCCTTTGCTGCGTTTAAAGCGTCGTCAAAGAACATCTCATAAAAGTCGCCCAGCCGAAAAAACATAAGGCACTCTGGCACCTCTTCATGGATCTTGAGGTACTGCTGCATCATTGGGGTCAAAGAAGGCATGCCTACACACTTTCGCCGGACAGATAAAATGTATGGGCCCGATCGATTCGAACGTTCACTGTCTCTCCCTGTTTGCAAACCCCTGAGAAATTAACAAGTTTGTTGTTTGCCGTGCGGCCGCACATGAGCGATGGATCTGTTGCAGAAGCGTCGTCGCAAATCACCTCTTGGATTGAGCCCACATAGCTTTGTGCTTTCTGGGCCATAATCGAGTGAAGGAGATCGGTTAGACGCGAAAAACGCTCGTTTGCAATTTCTTTTGGTATTTGCCCATCCATCTCGGAAGCTTTAGTTCCCTCGCGCGGCGAAAACAAAAAAGTGAAAGCGCTCTCAAAACTGCATTCTTCGACGGTTTCCAGTGTATCTTCAAAGTCGCGCTCCGTCTCTCCAGGAAAGGCGACAATAATGTCTGTGGAAATCGTCGCATTTTTTAGGGCGGAGCGAATTTTTTTTGTCAGGGCTATATACCCTTCCCTGTCATAGCGGCGATTCATTGCCTTCAAGATTCGAGAAGAACCAGATTGAACAGGCAGATGTATGTTTGGGCAAATGTTTGGGTGCATAAGCATAGCTTCAAGGATGTCCTCGCTAAAATCGTTTGGGTGGGAAGTCATGAAGCGCACGCGCTCGATGCCTTCCACTTTTGCGGCACGGGAAAGCAGCTTGGCAAATGAAATCTCCTTGCCAGGCTTTTTCCCATATGAATCCACATTTTGGCCGAGGAGCATGATCTCCTTGACCCCGTCATTTGCGAGGCATTCGATTTCTTTGAGGATATCTTTGGAGGAGCGGCTTTTTTCACGCCCCCTTGTATGCGGCACGATGCAGTATGTGCAAAAGTTGTCGCAGCCGTTCATCACAGTGACATAAGCTTTGTGGCGGTATGCGCGCACCGTTGGCAGCCCTTCAGCCAAAGCCCCGTCGGCCAAAACCTCATAGGCTTTGGCACGGCTGGCTTTGCAGCGTGCCAGCAAAAGTGGAAAACTCTGTATGTTGTGGGTTCCAAAGACTATGTCAACAAAGGGGTGCTTTTCCCGTATGCGATCGACGACATGCTCTTGCTGCATCATGCATCCGCATGTAGCAATAATCGCTTCCGGATTGTCTCTCTTTAAGCTCTTGAGCTGGCCAAGATGGCCAAAAAATTTGTCGTTTGCGTTTTCACGCACGCTGCATGTATTCAAGACTACGATTTGGGCGTTTTCAGCGGTGGGCACCTTTTGATAGCCCATCCCTTCGAGCAAGCCCGCGATTTTTTCTGAGTCGTTTTCATTCATTTGGCAGCCAAATGTTTTGATATAGTATCCAGCCATCTCTTTATTCGGTGTATGCGTTGTAATGAATGCGTTCCTCCAAAAAACGGTTGTTTGGCGCAATACCTGTATCAGCAGCGTATCCGCAAGCGACCATGCTGACCGGGTGGAAATTGCCTGGCAGCCTAAAAAGGCGCTTGACAGCCTCGACTCGATCCTCCCATGGCGCGACGCCAAGCCAGCATGTACCAATGCCAAGTGACTGTGCGCAAAGAAGCACGTTTTGTGTTGAAGCAGCCAGGTCAATGTTAAGGTAGCCCGTATTTGGGTTCTTGTCTGTGTCGCCGCAAAGCAGCAATCCTTGGCCTGCCTTTGAGAGAGGTATCCATCCAGGGTTATAGCGGACCAATTCGTCAATAAGCTCTTTGTCGCTGATGACAAAGATTTGCCAAGGCTGGGTAGCCATCCCATTGGCTGCATTCATGGCAGCCTTGCAAAGCTTCAGCATGCCTTCGGCAGGCACTTTTGCGCCAGTGTAGGAGCGAATGCTTCTTCTCTCGTATATTTCCTTCATTTTACCGCTTTCTCTACTCTTTCTCTTCGTGATCAAGCCCATTTGGGGCGTCTGTCTGTATCTTGGAGGAGATCAGCTCTGGCTGGCTTGTCACAATGCCATCCGGATCAAGCTCAAGAGCATAACCCAAATCCTTCTCATTGTTCACGCCGGTAATATAGACGCTGACGTTACGCCTTGACAGGGAGGAAAAAAGTGATTTTGGGTACTCAAGCGCTTCGGCAAGTGAAATCTCAACATGCTGAAAGCCTAGGCGCCCGTAAAACAGTGTTAGAAAAAGGCTGTGCAGCGTATTATAGCGCGCTAGATCCCGCTTGGACGCCGCTCTCATGTACGTGACGTTAATAACCTCTCGGTTTCGCCGCAAGATATTGTTGATATCTCGCGAGCTCTCCAGCACAACTCTGGAGGAAAGGCTGTACTGTCGCACAAGCTCGCTGAGAATTATTACGGCTGTTTCAAGTGCCTGACCCGTCGGCTCAATGCGGACGAAAAAATCGGAATATGGAAATTTCTCAAATAGCTCGCTT
>JAITGT010000101.1 GCA_031280495.1 Eubacteriaceae bacterium | reverse complement strand
TATGGGAAAATTTATCCCTGCCGTGCAAAAGAGCTCTACAAAACGCACTGAATACCAGCAAAGCGACTCCGTATACGTGCCTACTTTCATTTTGATGTCCATTTCGAACGAGGGCACTGGCCTGTATCGCTGCATAGAGGATGACCGTTCGCCAGCGCCCCTTATGACGCAGGATGAATGGCGGGCATTTTACCAGCACATCGCAGACCTTGGCGTAAACGCCTGCCTTCTTGCTTTGGGCGAGCCTCTGCTCAACCGGCCTGCCCTGGAAGTGTGCGCGGAATACCCAGAAATCCTATTCGGCGCGGTTTGCGATCCCCGCTATATGTCCGATGAGCATATTGATTTTTTCGCAAAGAACCAGAACATTCTGCCTCTGCTCACCGTAGACATGAAAAAAGGCGAAGAAATTAGCCTTGTCAAAGGGATGTATGTGGAGATATGCGAAAAACTGCGCAAAAAAAGAATTCCATTTGGCAATGCCTTCATCACAACAAAGGAGAACATTGATTTGGTCTGTGACATGGAATTCGCCCAAATGCTTAAATACTATGGCAGCCATTTCTTTGCCTACATGTCCTACATCCGAGCCCGCGAGGACGGCACGGAGCATTTGGAGCTGGGCGCGAGCCAAAAAACGCGCCTCAAGGAATATGTTGAAGAAGTAAAAGAAGCTTTTTCTGATGCTGTGGCGATGTTCTGCCCAGACGATCTCATCTCTTTGGGGGGCGATTCCATGCCGGACATCGGCTACTTCGTTATTAAGTCTAATGGAGATATTGAGACGCTGAACAAAGAGAACCGCACTTACGAAGGCCTGACAGTCAAAGGCGTTCCGCTGCTCGAATCGCTGAAAGAGTTCTATGTGCTGGATTCCAATACGAGCCTCGGCGTTTCGATTCCGGAGCGCATCATTTAGAGCGCGGCGGAAGCGCAGAGCAAAAGCTGCGCCACGCTGCGCAAAAAAAAAGAAGCGCTGTTTGCAATGGCGGCGCCGCCCCACAGGCGGCGCCTTTTCTATTTGCTATAAACTTGGGCGCCGCGTGCCGCTACACGGACTGAAACCCGAATCTCCATTGGGAAATTGCCCCAAAATCCGTCACGTTGGAATAGCCCATCCTTTCGAGGATCTGGCAGGCAGCATAGCTCTTGTCTCCGCTGGAGCAGAATAGATAGATTGGCGTGCCCCTCTGCGGCGCTATTTGTGGAAGCAGCGCGCGGAATTGGTCGTACGGAATGTTTCTGGTACCAGGGATGCGCACCGCGTTGTATGCGCTGGCCGGCCGTAGATCGACTATGACATTTCTAGGGTCCGTTCGAAGGGTGCGGATTTTAGAAATATCGTCTCTCCTGTAACTGATTCTGTATTGCCTCCCACTGGGCAAAACAATCACCCCCTATACTCTTTACCATACTATGCAGAGGGCGGGCATTGGTGAATCAAAGCGCCCGGCGCTAAATGCAGCCTTCTTGTGCGCAGGCTGGCAGTATGCTAAAATTCATTTAATGAATACTACGGGGGACAAAGATCTGGATAAAGAAAAAGCGGCCAAGATACAGGCTTGGCTTGAAGAGAAGGACGTGCGCGACATCCAGGCAATGGACATTGAGGCTGTGTCTGCAGACATGGACGGATTTGTTATTGGCACAGCTCAGAACGAGCGCCTGGCTGCCGCTGCCACTGAACACCTATTGGAAAAGTGCAAGGAAGCTGGGTATGCCGTTCGCGGCATGGAAGGAAGGTCGTCAGGTAGGTGGGTTCTCGTTGATTTGTCGGATATTGTCATCCACATCTTTCAAAAAGAGGAAAGAGAACTCTATAACCTGGAAAAATTGTGGGGCGACGGGATGAACACCCCCACGATCGGGCAAAAATAGCTTGGCGAATTCTCTGCCAGAGAGCAGCTGCGCATCTGCAATATGCTGAAAGAGCGGCAGTGCGCGCGGCATGCGAAATGCGCCCGCGGATTTGCTGAATGCAAGGGTTCCTTGCATTAATCGATTGAGGCGGGCATGAATTCATATTTCGAAAAAGCATGCAAATTCTAATCTGCTTTTAATGACAATAAGAACCGTTCTTATTGTCATTTTGCTTTCTTGCGAGTACAATGCATACAGAGGTAACCAGATGCCAAGGCCGATTAGAGACGAGTCCGCACTGAATATCTATCACGTGCTGATTAGTGGAAATAATAATGAAGACGTGTTCCGGGACGACGAGGACAAAAAACAGCTCCTCGACATTTTGGATGATCGATCTGAGTCGGGTGACTGTGAAGTTTTTGCATTTTGTATCCTCTTTACGAAAGCCAACCTGCTTATTAAGCCTATACGGCTGTCGCTGTCGGAACTCATGCACCAGATAAATGTAAGCTATGCGCTCTACTTTAACCGCAAGTATGCGAGGAGCGGCCATGTGTTTCGCGACCGCTTCCGCTCCGTCGCAGTCAACAGCCGCAGCCAGTTTGTTGCGGTCATGCGCTATATCTACATGAACCCTGTCATTGAGGGAATCGTGGCGAAGCCAGAGGACTACCGATACTCAAACTCTATGGAAGCTGAGCCAGATCCGGGGCGAGGCTTCGATTCTGTGTTTGGCTACTACGACAAATGCTACTCCAACCTAGAGCAAATTGCCGATTCTTTGGTTAAGGCATATCTTGAAAAGCACCACCTTTCGTACGACAGCCTGAAGAATCGCGTGAACTGCGACAAGAGAAACGAATTGGTCCTGCTTGTCCGTGATTCGACAGGATATTCAATCCGAAAGATATCACAGCTGCTCAGAATCAATCGAGGAGAGGTTTACAGAATAATCCAAATCCAAACTAAAGGAGGGGTTTTCGATGATTTGTGACGTTTGCAAACAAAACCCTGCGAAGATCATTCTCAAAAAAATCGTCAATGGCTACCAATCGGAGATTCATCTGTGCGAAAGCTGTGCACATAAACAGGAAGCCACCGAAATCGGCGGAAGCCTGGACATTTCTGACTTTGTAAAAGGCATACTTGACATGCAGCATGGCTCAAACCCTGCGCCTTACCCAAATGGGTTTGGGGGCCTGAAGGCCTTCGGAGGCCATTTCGAAGGCCCGAAATGCCCAAGTTGCGGACTGACGCTGGACGAATTCAAAAAAACGGCAAAGCTTGGCTGCGACGGCTGCTATTCTGCTTTTGGAGAAATCCTGGAACCTATCGTTAAAAGAATGCATGGCAGATCCGTGCACACGGGAAAGGCCGCCCGCCACGAGTCAGGCGAGGCAAGCGACATGGTGCGCGAGATTTCAGACATTCAGAAGCAGCTCTCAAAAGCAATCAACGAAGAGAACTATGAACTCGCTGCTGTCTACCGCGACAAGATTAAACTCCTGAAAGCAGCAGAAGGGGAGGGAGAAAGCCGCCAAAATGAGTGACAAAGTATTCATTAACGACATTGTGGTCACCACGCGGGTGAGGCTTGCCAGAAATATCGCCGATATCCCCTACCCAACAAAATCGTCGCCCGAGAAAGCGGAGTGCGCTGTTTCCCGCATCAAGGAGGCGACGGAGGGAAACCCGCTGCTGGCAGGCGATGGGTTTGGGTTTGTCCCTTTAGACAATGCAGGCGAGCTTCAAAAGCGCTCCATGGTGGAGCGCCACCTTATCAGCCCTGAACTGGGCAAATACTCAGGAGCCGGCGCAATCGTCAGCCGAAGCGGAACCATTTCCATTATGGTCAACGAGGAAGACCACTGCAGAATTCAGTGCATCATGCCAGGTTTTGCGCTTAAGAAGGCATACCAGGAGGCAAACCGCATTGACGACGCGATACAGGAAAAGCTCGTTTACTCATACTCAGAAAAGTATGGGTTTCTGACGAGCTGCCCATCTAATCTGGGCACGGGAATGCGCGCGGGGGTCATGGTCCATATCCCCGCTTTGGTGCTTAACGGGCGGCTGTCTGGAATTGCTGGCATGGCAAACCGCTTTGGGCTGGCGATTCGCGGCATTTACGGCGAAGGAAGCGAAGCGCTGGGCGATCTGTTCCAAATCTCAAACCAGTATTCTCTTGGAATTACGGAAGAGGAAATCGTCAACAACATCCATTCCATCGCAAAAGAGATCATAAAGCTTGAGCGCGACGAGCGCAACAGCCTCCTCATCAACCAGGAGGATGCCTTAAAAGACCGCATTCAGCGCGCCTACGGAATCTTAACCAATGCGCACATCCTTGCCACGAAGGAGGCGATGAGCCTTCTCTCCCTTCTTCGCATGGGGGCGGATCTTGAGCTGTTCAACGGAATTGACTACCGAAAACTAGACGATCTAATTATCAACATTCAGCCTGCCACTCTAGCGCTCTCCTTCAACGAAAGCGCGGACGAAAAGGCCAGGGATATATACC
>JAITGT010000031.1 GCA_031280495.1 Eubacteriaceae bacterium | reverse complement strand
AAAGCGTTCCAGCTGCATTACCTGCCGGTTTCATGAGGATGGCAAGCAATTTCTTCGCCTAACTGCAGTATTTGCGCTGCAGGTGCGGCCTGCGTTTGCTTTCTCTCAGGCTTCCACTTGAAAAGGGCGCCACGCCTCCTGTCGCGTGCATTCTGCAGCAATTCTGCCTCCTGCGGCGTTGGAGCCGAAAAAGCCCTGCTGGCATTGGCAAGCCAGCAGGGCTTTTTGCGCCCTATTTCGATCCGCCGCTTGATCCAAGCGCGCGGGCAGTGCTTAGCTTAGCCCGCTCCACCGCTTTTCGAAAAGGCGGCAATGCCATGACTGCCAGCCCCAGCGCCAATTCGGCCCCTAGGTACGCTCCGTTGTAGTAAGCGGACCAGGCGATAGGGCCAATGCCTTCAGGGGCATAGCTGGCAAAGAAAAGGGCGCCAGAAGCGAAGCTAGCGAGAAATCTTCCAAAAACCCCAAGCGCATAGCCAGTGTAAAGCCCGCCCTTTGCGTTTCGAACAAGTCCGCCCGCCCCAATGGCGCCAAAAGCGAAGGGATAGTCAATAAGCACCTGAGCGGGCGAATATGCGTATGGGCTAAACAAGAAATCAAGAAGGCCATAGCATGCGCCAGCCAAAATGCCTACTCTTGGGCCAAACAGATGCGAAGCAAGATACAGCGTCAGCATGCCGCACAATGTGACCGCGCCGCCTTGGGGCATTTGAAAGCGCGGCAGCAAATTGTTGATGACAAATGTAGCCGCAATGAGCAGAGAGCATACGGAAAGCTGAAGCACTCGGCTTTTGCCAGGCGCTTTTGGCGATGAAAGCCAGATCAGCGCGAGCAGAAGAAGCACAGCAAGCGCAACTGACGACTGGCCGGGCAGAGAGGAGAAAAATTTTTGCAGATCCACGAAAAAAACCTCCATTTGCGGAGGGGTATTCAGAGCGCTTCCCTACGTCGGCATTAACCGAATCAGGTAATAAGGGACTGTCTCAGCCTTGTTGGCACCCCCAGCGCACTTATCATAAATCTGCGCTGGCTATTTGTCAATGGCGCCATTTCGAACTCTCTGGCAATGCGAAAAAACGGACAATTGCCTGAGCAGGCAATTGCGGCTTGCAGGGCGCAAACTATTTCACTGCAATATTCCTACTTAAGTTTTTCCAAAGCAAATCCCCTGCATTCATCTGATCTATTTTCTATTTATGCGCTATATACTAGCTAATTTTCCTGTCTTATTACCTCTTTTTATGAGCAAAAAATATTATATATCTATGCAATTATGTAGCATATACACAAGTAAATAATGTTAATAATTATATATTTATTGATATAAGCAATAATCAATGATAGCTGAAAATGTTCTCGCCTAAATAAAACGAAAAAAAGATTAAAAATTAAAAAGGTATTACAATGCAGTTGAATTACAATCGCTCACAATGTAGAATAGTCTTGTTACCTAGTAACTATCATTATGCAAAATAATGGCTAACTTGCACAGTGGAGAGATGAAAAAACATAAGGAGTTGTAAGATGAAGAGACCAGTCAAAGTATTGGCAGCACTGCTCGCGCTGTCAATGGTAATGGCGCTGACAGCTAGCTCTGTCTTTTGCGGCATTGGCTCAAACAATTCGTTTACGCAGTCCACCCAGAACTATTGCGGCTATTTTGGGAATTCAAGCGGTTCAACAACTAGTTGCTCTTATTACGATCCGAGCGGGTGCTATAACTATAGCGGGATAACAACCCTGCCCGCTAACGTCCCCCCACTCACAGGCGGGGCAACTACGCCCGAAACGCTACCCGCGCCCATCACTGGCGGATCAAGTGTTAACGTGACGAATAATTTCTATTATTCGACAGTGATTAACATTAATAGCCGCTACAATAGCTGGGGGCCGTCGTTTACGAGGAAAACCGGATGCATCTACCTGTTTTGGATTGATCCCAGGACTGTATGGAGCTCAATTCGCCCTGGCACGCCCTATGGCGGCCTGACAGGCGCATTCCTCATTGAGATCCAGAATATTATCGATGTCAACATCCTTGCAGGGAAAGCGGTTGGCGGCATTACGCAAATCACTAACCGCTCCGGGGAGCTTCAAAACATTTCCTTCAGCGAGTCATCGAACAACATCCAGATCGTTCTTGATCCGACGAGCGCTGCGGCACGCACTGGCCAGATACTGTTTATCAGCTACTATCCCTACACTGTATACAATAGCACGGTGTACACAAGCAACACTGTATCGGTCAACTATTTCAGCTCAATGCGCATAACCTGCACTTTTGGCACTAGCACAGGCGGAAACAGCACAATAGTTGGCGGAACAAGCAGCGGATGCTATCGAAGAAGCGTTGGCGGAACATCTACCTCCAATAATACCAATGTAACTAATACCGTAAACGTCAATACCTCCATTACCATCAATGTTGCAACAGTCATCAACCTGCCGAACCTGGGCGGAGGCGGCAACTGGGTATGGGGCGGCGGCGATGGAAGCTGGTGGATCTGGGTCGAAGGCGAAAACAAAGGTGAAGGCGGCGGTTCTGGAGGAGGCTCCGGCGGAGGCTCTAAACCTCCTACAACAAACCCGGACACTGGAGACAACGGCACGGACCCAGGCATTGGCGGCGGCAATGAGAATCCCGAAACAGGCGATATGAGCTCCCTCGGTCTGCTTGCCACACTTGGGGCAGCCAGCATGGCCTCTCTGTCTCTCCTGCTCAGAAAGACAAAGAGCGGCAAACAGTAAGCTTCAATAAAGAGGGGACACTCATAGCCCGATGCGAACAGTTCAATAGGAGGCGAGCTGCATTTCTGCAGCCCGCCTCTTTTTTAAGCCGTTCGAAGAAACTGCTTTAGAGTGCGCTGGCCTGGAACAAGCGATGAAATATGTGCAAACATCTGGCAGATCCGCAAATTTGCTTTCCAAAACGCGCTCAATGCCAGCGATCCCTTTCGTTTGCCCGGAAAGCGCTTTGCGCACTCTGAAAGGGCGGATCAGTCCAAAACAGCCCACGCCATCGCTGGTGCAATCGCCAGAATTTGCAAAGGCAACGGCCTGTCCATATTCGGCACACTGCGCACGGGAGAGCGCTGAGAGCTTGCCCGAGGGCAAACGGCAAGTATTGCAGCAATCAGCTCAGCGAAGCCCGCATGCAAACGCTCTGCCGCCAGTGCGCCACGCCTGCATATTTGCATTTTGCCTTTTGTGTCTTTTTGTGTCTTTTGAGTGAAAACGAGCAAAACATGAGATTGGGCGCTGGCGTCGAAGCAAAGCTCTAGTTGACTAATTTGCGCAAGAATGGTACAATGGGAAACTACGGAGGGCAATATGTCAGAAATTGGGCTGTTAGGGCTAGGCACTGTCGGTTCAGGCGTATACGAGATTATCAACCTGAAACGCGGCACACAGCTTAAAAATGAGTCGCTGCACGTGAAGCGCGTCTTAGTGCGCGACATGCAGAAGAAAAGGTCATACAACCTTCCTACTGGCATGATCACTGACTCTTTTGAAGATATTCTCTCTGATCCCGAGATTTCCATCGTCGTCTGTGTCATGGGAGGCCTTGAGCCTGAATTCACCTACATTAAGCAGGCACTGTCGAGCGGGAAGCATGTCGTTACTGCGAATAAAGAAGTCATGGCTCTCCATATCAACGAACTGCTTGACATTGCACAGGAACACGGCGCCCACCTTTTGTATGAAGCATCGGTGGGAGGCGGAATACCCGTCATTGACTCTATTGTTGAGCTGCTCAAAATCAACCGCATAACGCGCATTCATGGAATACTCAATGGAACCACTAACTTTATTCTTACAAAAATTGCAAAAGAGAAAAGGGAATTCTCCGACGTATTAAGAGAGGCTCAAAGCCTGGGCTTCGCAGAAGCGGATCCAAGCGCGGACGTAGACGGCTTTGACGTAATGCGCAAGATTTCAATTCTCGCCTCCCTCTGCTTTCATACAGTAGTCCAACAGCATTCCGTTCATCAGAGGGGCATCGGCAACATCACGCTGGAAGATATTTTGATGGCGGACTTTTTTGGCTACACAATAAAGTACATCGGCAAAGCGGTTATGCAGGGGGATCGCTACTCTGTTTCGGTCACGCCTGTTTTATTGCGCAAAGACTCGGTGATTGCAAACGTTAATGCTGAATACAATATTGTTGTTGTGGAGGGCGATATTATCGGGGAGCTTTGCTTTATTGGCAAAGGGGCTGGCAAAGACGCAACAGCAAACGCTGTGGTTAGCGACATCTTGAAGATAAAGAATGGGGAAATACACCGCCAGCACATTGATTTTCACAGCGGCGCGCTTTCATACGGGATTGAGGGGCTGTCAAACCGCTATTTTGTCCGCGTCAGCATTGGAAATTACGATGAATTCTCCGCAGCTGTCGACTTGATTTCTGCGTCGGTTGAAAAAGATAGGCTAATCTACCAAGGCGGAATGCTCTTTTTCACAACAGAAGCCATGAAATCCACCGATATGAAGCTTTTGTCCACGAGGCTTGACAGTGTAGCCTGTGACATTTTCTACGCAAGGCTCGATCATAGCCTCATGTAAAACACATAGCCAAGAATAAGAAAGAAGGCTCACCTTCAATGCTGAATAATGAAAGCATCATTAAGGCCATAACTGTGGACGAAAGCATCGCGAAAATATCCATTCTGGAAGTGCCTGATGTTCCAGGCATCGCCTTTAAACTGTTCAGCCGCATCTCCAGCGAAAACATCAAAATCGAAAGCATCGTGCAAAACGTCAACCGCAACAGCGTAAATGACATTACTTTTACAGTCTCCAAAGAAGAGGCCGTTCTGGCAAAAGAAATCACAGAAGACTTTGCAAGCATTGTTGGCGCTTCCGGGGTCTCATACGACGATACAGTGGCAAGGCTTTCGGTCATAGGCGCCGCCATTGTCGCGAACTCGCACATTGCCTCAAAATTCTTTAAGGCCCTTTTTGATTTGGGTGTCAACATTCAAATGATTTCTACTTCTGAAGACAAGATTTCCTGTGTCATTGACAAATCTAAAGCGCAAGAGTCTCTCAAGCAGATATATAAAGAATTTGAAGTCAACTGAGGGATATTTGCGTCTTGCAGCCTGCCTGCCGTCTGCCCTAATATGATCTAACTAAGGCTTTCCGTAGCGCGGTTGGATTCAACGACTCCGTTTCGCACGAAAAAGCGTTTTGGCTTAGCTCTTTTCTTGATATAGCTCTTTGTCATGTTTTCTGGCTTTTTGCGGTTGCCCTAACTGAAATTGCCTATCGGCAATCCATTTTATTCCAGCTTCATCTCCCGCCCTGCGCAGAAGCGGGATGCTGCGCGAAATCCGCTCTCCCAGGCAGCTGCGCAGATATAGCCAGCGCTTTCCCGCATAGCGCGCCCGATGATTTTTGCCTCGCCTTTGAGGATGCGATTTGCGCAACTCTGGCCCAATTCTGGGCTTGGCACAATAGCTCCATCTGAACACTCTTTTCGTTGCGCCTGGGTGTTCTGGCATAAACATAAGTAGCGCTTCAATTCCGAATCCTCTCGAATGACTGCCCTATTGCGCCCTTTCAAAGCAATTTGATAAAGAGGCATTGCCCGCTTTGCGTTCTGCGCTGTCTAAAAGTCAGCTTCTGCAAACGATTGCCTGCCGAGTTTTTGCCAAAACCTGCCGCTGCACATCAGCTTTGTCAATTATTGCTAAGCATATTTTAGGCGCGGGTATGGGCTATGCAAAAAGAAGATCTCAATAGCCGCAGCGTGATTTTCCAAGCGCTGTCCCTGCCGCGCCCGCCAAGGCCTCCTTGGCCCATTGCATATTCATTATGTGTCTAGCCTTTTTTCAGTATTGGCGGGAGGCTGCCGCTGCGCAAGAGCCTGCTTTTTTTGTAGGCGAGCAAAGCTTCTTGCGAAAGGCCTCGCGGATGCACGGCAGCCTCAATTTGTTGACAGCCTTTGTGTCTGCCGCTGGCTGCCCCTCATCCGTTTCTTCCCTTGCCCTGGCTATGTCCCGCCGCTGGCGGCTATTAGGGAGCGTAAGCGCGCAGCCTGGGCTCTGTCACCCCAATTTCTTCATACATCTCTTTGATTCGGCAAACAAATGTTTGTCCATGTGCCATATGTTTTGCGATCGTTCTGCCTGTGGCCTCTTTTTTGCGCAGCGCAGCTGTTCTCGTCCGAAAGTCCTGTGAGACAGCAATTGCTATGCCTTTGCTGATGCTGCAACGCCATCATTATCCAGATAATGCCATGTAAGCGCAGCCATATTCTGCATAATTGTTGATGGCACGCGATCAATTCTCCGCTATAATGCAAGAATGCCCAGCGTCGCGCGCTTCAAGTGGGCGTGGGCGCCTGAACCGCATAACACACCTGCTACAGGCAAAAACTCGTATCAGGCCTTGCAAGGCTTTTTTGGCAAGCTGCGCCCCCGCATCTGGGCGCGTCCCTCTGACACTTCTTTAATAGCGGGCATAATGCAGCCCAAAAGCCATCTGCTCAAAACCTGCCTTTCTGCCTTATTCGCCCATGGCCAGGCTAGCGTCTTGTCAAGCGGCGCATATTCTTCCCTTGGATTATGCCGCGCCTGGCTCCCTAGGAAGGCGCAGGCCTGCGCCTTCCCAGGGAGATTTAGGTTTTCGCTTCCTCAGAGAGGCGCGGGCAGAAGGGCCCCGCTTTCCCTCTCTTAAAGCTTTGCCATGCCTGCCAGCGGCACATAGCGCCTCTCGGCCGCCATCCACTCGCCGTGCTGGCCTAATGAGGACATGCCCGGCGAGCCTGATGCGCGAGCCCCTGTCCGGAAAAATGGGCACAGCCTCCATCCGCCTCTTGAGCCCCCTGTTAAGCCTCTCCTGCACATTTGCCGTGCGCAGCTGCGTCCAATGCCCCTTTGGGAAGCCCATGTAGGCCAGCGCTTCCTCCTCAGCCTCGGCGACTGTCTCCATCGCCTTTGGGAACTTTTTCTCTAGCTGCAAGGCCACAAGCCGCAGCTGCGCCTTCGCTTCCTCTTTGCTGCCTGTCGTGAATACAGTCCTAGCCATCGCAGCC
>JAITGT010000008.1 GCA_031280495.1 Eubacteriaceae bacterium | reverse complement strand
CCAAGCTCTGGCCCTGCCGCCTCTGCCAAGGCTTCCTGGGCCGTTGGCTTCTCTATCTTGAGTATTCCCTTAAGTTTTGCCCACATCATCTGTGCTGGGCTCAAATATGGCGAATATGGGGGAAGGCACATTATATGGATTCCTGCCTTGAGGAAAGCCTCGCACGCCCTCGCCTCTTTGCGGGCCGGCAAACTGCCCATTGCCAGCACGCTCCCCCTTGGCAGCGAGGGTATCAGGTATTTCTCGGCACAGCCTGCGAAAATAGCGCCGTTAAGCGATCCCTCAAACATAAACGGGGCAACGGGTCCCTCAAGCGAAACCGCTGGGATGAGCGCCGCGCTGTGCCTGCGCGCGTCTGGCGCATGCTCTTTCACCCTGCCTTTGCCCCATCCGTACGGCTTTGCCATGCATTTGTTTATTCCGGTTTCATCTAGAAATACAATCCTGGCAGCCGGTAGAAATTTTTGAATTTTTATGTATTCAGCCCTTTTTTCGGCATTGGCGGGCGACTGCCGCTCCGCTGCGGCCTGCGTTTTTTTTTAAAAGAGTGCCCAAGCCTTTTGATGATGGCGTTGCGGACAGCGTCGCTGCAGCAGGAAAGATGCAATTTCTCGATAATTTTATGAATTGTCGTTGATGAATCGGCGCCAGTCTCCTGCTTTATCCTGGCTAGGATCTCGCCGCAGATGACTGGGCGCGGGCCGTATGGGCGGGGCCTGGTCTTTGTGCCGCCAGTCTATTTATACAGCTTTATAATTCGGCCCACTGACGTTTGGCTAAGCATAAGCTGTTTTGCTGCTATATAGCCGGTGGCCCCTTTTTCGTGCAGCGCCACTATCCGCTTTCTTAAGTCATGTGAAACACTCATTTCTGTATTCTCCGCAGATGCAGTGTCGACACAATTGTACAGAAATTGACATGGATGCGCAACCATAATTTGCTATTTTATACACTCACACTCAATAATAAAAATGCTATAATGCTGTTATTTTTTGGTCTCATTTCCCGCACCTGTCTTTCTGCGCCTGTCCTCCGGCTTTGTGCTGACACCGGAATGAGCCAAAGGTTACGGCGCATATAACGCCAAAAGACCCGCGTGAGCGAGTTTTTGAGGACGTTTCTATCAAATATAGCGTATCAGGGCGCGAAAAAGTGAATGTTCGCCAAATTGTCAGCATTGGGCGCGTATGTCTTTACGGCTCACGCTCAAAGCGGTAGCTGCCGCCGTAAACCGCGGCGATGACGTACCCGCTCCCGGCTATTTTCTTCCGCAGACGCGACACCGCTTTTTGTACCGCCTGCGCATCGTCCCCCATATCCGCGCCCCACACCTGCTCATAAAGCGTTTTCGCTTTCAGGGCTTTGTCCTCGTTTTCAATGAACAGCTGGAGCAGGAAAAATTCCACAGGCGGCAGCTTGATTTTCTGACCTGCGACATGAACCTCCATAGGCCGGACTTTCAGCGTCATCTGTTCTTTGTTGATAGCTTCCGGAATCTGCTCTATGTTGCGGAACATCGCCTCCACCCGCGCCAGCAGCACCTCGTAGGTGAATGGCTTGGAGAGATAATCGTTCGCGCCCAGCGTAAGGCCGCGCGCAACATCGGAGGGCTTGCCCCACGCTGTCAGCATGATGACAGGGGTTTTGGTCCCGGTTTCGCGCAGTTCTTTCAAGATGTCAAGTCCGTTGCCGTCCGGCAGCATGATGTCAAGCACAATCGCATCGAGTCTTTCGTTTGCAATGCGTTCACGCGCACCTGCGATATTTTCAGCGGTGAGGACGCGGTAGCCCTTTGTTTCAAAAAAACAGCGGTTGTTCTCCAAAATATCCCGCTCATCTTCGACCAAAAGCAGGGTTTTCATCCGCCATCCACTCCGCTTTCCCCAGCGCTGTTCAGTGCGTCGTTTATCATAGCCGCCATGCGTATGATTTCGTCCTGTGATTTTTCAAGGCGCTCATGGTCGGTGTCGTCTTTCAAGTCCGCGATTTGAATGTTGGTGGACACTCTTGTAAGCGGCGTCAAAAGGTCGTGCGCCATGCGGCGGTAGAAGTCGGTCTTTGCGGAGATGTCGTCAAACGCCCGCCGCATATCACCTACATATTGTATGCCGATTACGCCCAGCATCAGCGTAAATACAAATGCGCCCGACAGGAAAAATAGGCTCAATTGATGTGTGAACCGCAGGCTGTAGTTCACAACCTCCAAAATCGCCGCCGCCGCTAAAATCAGCGTTGGCAGGGCAAAGCGTTTCGCACCCGGGTTTTTATAGCGGGAATATTCCCACGCCGTGACAGCCGCGAATATGACAAACCCAAGCGGGATGAGGATGTGGAAAAGATACATGGATTTTGACAGCGACACCGCGCCGAAAAGCTGGAGCGCAAAGGCGATGACGACCGCCGCTTCGGTCACGATGGCGGTGAGCCGCATGATAAGCGGCCTGCGCGGTTTCAAAATCAGCAGGGCGTAGCGCAAAAGTGGGATACTCAGCGTAAACAGCCCGCCGAACGCTATCAGATAGAGCAGCGTGGGATACGGCACCAAAAACGCTGTTGCGTTGCACTCGCCTACGCCCCAGGCGCCCACGGCAAGCGCGAATAATCCTAAGTGCAGAAATACCGTGGCTCTGCGCCCGAACAGCAGGGAGATAATGGTCACAGCTATGCCGAGAAGCAGCATAACCAACGACAGCACAAGCAGAACGATGTTTCTGCTGAACAGCCAAGCCAGAATCGCGCCGTTATCACCCGCCATCACTTCGGGAACGGAGAGGGTAGTCCGCTGCGTGGGTGAGATGTACTCGAAATGCAGGCGGGACGCGGTTTCGGGAATCTGCACGTTTTTGAGCAGCGTCGGTGGGTCGGACATCCAGGCGGGATAGCCGCTCGGTTCGCCGCATTCGTATATCAAAACATCGTCCGAGTAAAGCCGAAGCCGGGAATAAACCGTTTTCACCAACAGATACTCGTACCGCCCCGGTTCGACCTCGGTTTGCACTGTGACCGCTGTTTGCGGCGCAAGGTTTTGGAAGCTGTGCGGGAAAGTCGCCGCGCCCGTTTCTCCGTCCGCGATTTCATAGGTGAAGTTCCGAAGCGGCTCGGCGGGCGTGGTATACGCCTCCGAACTCCACGTCGATTGTACCGCGCCGATTGCCAGCGCGGCGGACAGTACAATAAACGCGGCGGCGAAAATGACGCCGTGAAGTTTGGTGAATTTTTCTTTATACGCCGCGATAAGACGTCTCATTTTCGGTCGATTCATTCGTTCCCTTCGCTTTCGCCCGAAATATCCGGCGCGGACGCGTTTTTTTTCGGCTGTCTGCGGTTGTTCACGCGCCCGTCCGCGGGTTTTTCCGCGTCTTTCGGAATAAGCCAGAGATTGCCCAGTTTGAGCGCGCCGGGTATTCGCCCGCCCTCGCAAAAATAAGTCACCCAGCAAGGCGTGATGTCCCATTTTTCGGTTGTTTCTATGGCGGTTAGATAATCCAAACCCATAATGATGCCTCGCGCTCTTATGCGAATATCATTACACATCGTTTCTTGGAACAATTCAATTGGAAAAATGTAACTTTGAACGGCATTCGTGCAATTTGCCTAAATATACTTTCTTGAAAAACTACCTTGACAGAACGGCTCTTTTGATCTTTATTTTTTTAAATTGCTCTGCAAAACAGGTAGGTCGTGAATTGCGACCTACCTGTTACCGCCCATAGCCAAACAAAAGCCGCTAGCTGCCCTCACAGCGGGGGCAACAGCGGCTTTTCTTTGCGAGATAGGGCTATCATCCCAAATAAAAGACAAATGCGAACACGTCCCCGAATATGATCGGTTTTGAGTTCACATTTGTTCCTAAAAGCGGAGAGGGTGGGATTCGAACCCACGCTACCTTGCGGTAGACCTGATTTCGAGTCAGGCTCGTTATGGCCACTTCGATACCTCTCCATAACATAATTGCTTAACTTAAAAGCCAAACCATATGACCTAGAATCAGTTTTGGCATTGCCGTTTGGCGCTTCTCCTCATTGCACTTTATAGACAGTTTGTGACAGCCGCATTTTGCCCGAGCAGTAGCTATTATATACAATATCTGAGAAAAAGTCTATATAGCGGGCGCAGGATTCTTTCAGAAAAGGGGACGACTGGCGAACGCATCGGGCGGATCGCCTCTATTCTTTGATACGGACCAGCCTAAAAAGGCCGCCCGAATCGCAGCAGCCCTCACTTTTGCATGCTGTTCGCGTATGCGCGTGTCCCTCATTTCAAAAGCGGCTTTTCATGCGCTTTCGCCAAGACGGGAATTTCCGATAAAGATGCTTCTCTTTTCTGTCAGGATAATGTCGGCCTTCAAGTCGAACTCTTCTGTCGGCAGCCCTTCCAGCAAAAAACTGTCAAAAGAGGGGGCAAGCCGAATCGCCTTGGGAGCACGGGCAAACAAACGGTCATAATAGCCTCCGCCATAACCAATGCGATCTCCATCCAGCGAAAAGGCGAGACCTGGGACTAAGATGAGATCTAGCGCGCTGGAGTCCAAAAACTCGCTGCCTTCCCGTGGAACCTCCCAAAGGCCCATCTTTGTTTGGCGCATGTTGCCAACGCCATGCGTTACCGCAAGATCCATGCTTCTGTCCTTATGGTTGCATATTGGCGTGACAACAGTTTTGCTGTCCTCAATGCACTTTTCAAGGAATGGAATGGTGTTTAGCTCATTGCCAAATGGAATGTAGAGCATCACGATTTTGGCTCTTTGGTAACACTGCAGGCTTATGGCTTTGCCGAATATCAATTTGCTTATTTCATCGATCTCTTCTTTTGCAAGCAGCTCTCTTCTTTTGAGCAGCTCTTTTCTGAGCTCTGCTTTGTCCATTGCGCACCTTTCCCAGCGTTGCGATGAGATGAGATGATTATATTCGAAAGAATCTAGCATGCACAATCGCTGCATGCTTTTTTCTCATTTTCTTTGCGTTGCGCAGCGAATTCATTTGCGCGCCTCGAAAGGCATTGCGAGCGCGGGCAGCGCGCAGCAAGGCATGCAAAACGAAAAAATTGTTAGTGATTAGCCAATTATGCTATAATATTAATTTAACAAGATAAACCATTGGATAAGCGGTAGTGAAAATATGGAATTGCATGAACTGTCCCTGCATGGCTTAAGAAATGCCATAGACACCGGAGAGGCAAGCCCGCTCGAAGTCGCAAAGAGCTTTCTTGAGAGGATCGGTTCCAAAGAGCCCTCCGTAAAAGCCTATCTTACTGTGGTGCCTGAGCGGGCACTCGAAGACGCAAAAAGGCTGGGCGGGGGCAAGGGCCCGCATACTGGGCTTTGGGGCATACCGTATGCCCTAAAGGA
Organism: Eubacteriaceae bacterium; assembly: GCA_031280495.1. The sequence continues at coordinate 5,614 of JAITGT010000008.1, read as the reverse complement.
CAATATCTGCACTTTTGGCGTTCGAACAACATGCTCGTCGAAAATACTTGAAAATTTCGTGCCCCAGTACTCAGCGCACGTTTATGAGCGCCTGCAGGAATCGGGTGCGGTTTTGCTGGGAAAGACAGACATGGACGAGTTTGCAATGGGATCGACGTGCGAAAACTCTGCGTTTCAGTCCGTAAAAAACCCGCATGACTTAAGCCGCGTTCCTGGCGGCTCTTCAGGCGGCAGCGCTGCGGCAGTAGCTGCAGGCGAAGCGGCTTTTGCCCTCGGGACAGACACGGGCGGCTCCGTCCGGTGCCCTGCTTCCTATTGCGGCGTGACAGGCTTTAAGCCCACATACGGCACAGTTTCTCGCTATGGCGTCGTTGCCTATGCGTCTTCGCTGGACCAGGTGGGCGCAATCGCTAAGTCCATTGAGGACTGCGCAATTGTCATGGAGTCTATCGCTGGGCACGATGCCAGGGACTCAACTTCTCTGAACAGGGCCGCTTTGCCCTATACATCCTTTTTAAGAGCGAAAAGCGTAAAGGGAGCCAGAATCGGAGTGGATCGCGAAAACGCAGAGCTTGGGCTTGAACCCTCGGTCGCAAGAGTGTATGAAGAAACAATTGAGACTTTCAAAAAAATGGGCGCAGAAATCGTTGAAGTAAAGTTTGAATGCCTCAAATACGCAGTGCCAGCATATTACCTTATCGCCTGCTCGGAGGCTTCTTCCAACCTTGCGCGCTTTGATGGCGTGCGCTATGGGGTGAGGGCAGAAGGCGACAGCCTTGAAGACTCTGTTTTGGCTTCCCGCTCGCAAGGCTTTGGAGATGAAGTAAAAAACCGGATTATGCTTGGCACCTACGCTCTTTCTGCCGGATATTATGACATGTTCTATTCGAAAGCCTTGAAGGCCCGCCGCCTCATAAAAGACGATTTTTATCGGCTTTTAGGCGAGTGCGACGCGTTTCTCTGCCCGACCATGCCGACCGCTGCGAAGCGAATCGGAGAGACGTCCGAAGATGCCCTCGCTATGTACCTAGCGGACGTTTACACAGTCATTGCTAACCTTGTCGGCGTGCCCGCATGCTCGTTTCCTGCTGGCGCTTCAGATGATGGCCTTCCCATCGGCATGCAAATGTATGCGCCTGCTTTGGGCGAAAAGGAGATTTTCTCCTTAATCCACGCATTTCAGTCCGAAACCGACTGGCATAAGGCAAAGCCGGGATTCAAAGAAAGCGGTGCATTCAAATGAAGTATGAAACGGTCATCGGACTGGAGATCCATTGCGAGCTAAAGACAGAGTCAAAAATCTTTTGCTCTTGCCCAAACAAGTTCGGAGCGGAAGAAAACGAAAATGTTTGCCCAGTATGCCTCGGCATGCCCGGCACTCTTCCCGTCTTAAACGAGAAGGCGGTTGAATGCGCCATAATGGCAGGCATCGCGCTGAATTGCGAGATATCCCTGCATTCAAAGCTGGATCGCAAGAACTACTTTTATCCGGATCTGCCCAAGGCCTACCAAATTTCCCAGTACGAAGAGCCCCTTTGCCGAAATGGGTGGCTTGAGATTGAGTTGGGCGACGGCTCGGCAAAAAAGATTCGCATTTTGCGCATCCATATTGAGGAAGACGCGGGGAAGCTTGTTCACAGAGGCGGGCTAACGCTCCTGGACAACAACCGGTGCGGCGTCCCGCTTATTGAGATTGTAACAGAGCCGGACATGCGCAGCCCGGCCGAAGCCGAACTTTTCGCCAGAAAAGTCCGCTCCATCCTGCTTGCTGCCGGCGTATCTGACTGTCGCATGCAAGAGGGCTCTCTTCGCTTTGACGTTAACCTTTCGGTACGGCCGGAAGGCGGGCCACTTGGCACAAGGACGGAGACTAAAAACCTAAACTCATTTCGTTCATTGATCCGATCAGCAGAGCATGAAAGAGCCCGGCAAATAGAGATGCTGGACAGCGGGGAGCCTGTTCGACAGCAAACGCGCCGCTGGGACGACGAAAAGGGCGTTTCCTACGCTATGCGTTCAAAGGAGGATGCCCATGACTATCGCTATTTCCCAGATCCAGATCTGGTTGAGATAAATTTAACGAAAACGCAGGTTGAAGAGCTTGCGTCCCTAGTGCCAGAGCTTCCGGACAAAAAGCGGGAACGCTATATTGGGCTGGGGCTTTCCGCACAGGAAGCAAGCCTGATCACAGTCGATCCAGGATCCAGCAGCTGGTTTGAAGCGGCATACGCCGTCTGCGGAAATGCAAAAGCGGCCGCCAACTTTGTGAGCGGAGAGCTTACTGCCCTTATGAAGCCGGGCGAGGCATTTGAAGAGCTTAAATTTTCCCCTGCAATGCTGGGCGAGCTTATTCGCATGGCCGACGCAGGCGAAATCAATCTGGCTACGGCAAAAAAAGTGCTTGCGATGCTGTATGCATCTGGAGGCGATCCGAAGGACATCATCGAAAAAAATGGCATGAGGCAAGTGTCTGACGAAAACGCTATTCGCTTGATTGTGTTGGAAGTGCTTGAAGAAAACCCGCAGAGCGCCGCAGATATTAAAGGAGGGAAAAAAAAGGCAATCGGTTTTGTCGTAGGCCAAGCAATGAAGCGCTCAAAAGGCGCCGCCAATCCGGCTGTCGTCAACCGGCTCATCGAAGAAATTTTGAATCTATAGAACGCAACAAGCAGCGAAAAACTCGAAATGTGTAAGTACCTATAAAATACTTGGGAGGTTGAGATGGGTAGCAAAGAGTTGGGAAGTATATTGCAGAAACTACGCAAGGGGCGAAACCTTACACAGCAGCAGGTTGCAGATTATTTGGGGCTGAGAAACAGAAGCACGTTGGGATCATGGGAGTTGGGGAAAACTGAACCAAGCATCGAAGTTTTTACGAAGCTATGTTCGCTTTATGGAGTTGAAAATGTCACATACTTTGAGAAAGACGAGAGTGAGCAAGGCCAAATCATGAAAGAATCTGCCATACTCGCGAAATTCAGGCAACTAGATACGTCTGGACGGAATCTTGTGGAGTTTGTGACGGCCAAGGAATGGGAAAGGGCCTACTATATCCCGAAGATTGTATATGAGCGGGATGAGATGGAAGGAATCAGCCTTCTCATAAACTACCTAAATCAAATGACGCCAGACGCTCTAGACATGATGTGTAGATACGCAAAACAGCTTGAAGATCACGGGAATCCGGGCTCATCGCCAGCTGATTCGCTGTGACGATCATACCAATTTTCTTAGGCTTGTCAAAGTGCATATAGAACTGCACTAGCGATGATATCTGATCTTGCATTTAATCCGCTCCCGTTTGAGAATTTGATCATATAATAGCATTTTCTGTAAATTAAGTCAATAAAGCGTGATTGCACTGCGAGAAAAGTAAACACTCATCCCTTTCGTGAATTGAGCAATCAATGTAAATCATATAAGTATAAATAATATGAAAATAAATATATATTTAACACTTCACTCCGCATATTGGCTGGTTCCCATTAGTACGGCAATTGGGACGAATGTGCGAACCGTTGTCAATGCCGATGGTTTTTCATGTGGCTGCCCTTAAGGCTCTTGACAATAGCAAACGCTCGATATTACAAGTGCCACACCGCTGCTTAAAGCTCGCGCTGCAGCAATGGACATTTCTGAGGCAGGCTTGCGCGCCAGCTTGGCGCCAAGTGCTACAAAAATATGTTCGAAATATGCGCTAAAACGCCATAATGCTCTTGACAGCGAAAATGCAATCGTCTATACTTTTAAGGTACAGCAAAGGCGCTGAGGTATTTTTTTTCAGCGCTTCTTTTTATAGAATCAGAATGGGCAGAGGAGAAGAAATGAAACAACTGACCGAAATCTATGGAAGCAAAGTGTTTAATGACGCCGTTATGAAGCAGAAGCTTCCACAAGCTACATATAACCGGGTTAGGGAAGCCATTGACGAAGGAAAGACGCTTGACTTGCAGGTTGCAAATGTGGTCGCGAACGCTATGAAAGACTGGGCAATCGATTTGGGCGCAACGCACTTTACGCATTGGTTTCAGCCAATGACTGGCATCACTGCGGAAAAGCACGACAGCTTTATTTCTCCAGTGGGAGACGGAACCGTCCTGATGGAATTCTCCGGCAAGGAGCTCATTAAAGGAGAGCCTGACGCGTCGAGCTTCCCGTCCGGCGGGATTCGCGCAACTTTTGAGGCTAGGGGCTATACCGCATGGGATCCCTCAAGCTATGCCTTTATAAAGGATACGACACTGTGCATTCCAACAGCGTTTGCCTCTTACACTGGCGAGGCACTGGACAAGAAAACTCCTCTTCTGCGCTCTATGGAAGCCCTTGACATTCAGGCAAGGCGGATTCTGAGGCTTTTCGGAGACACGGAAACAAAAAGGGTAATATCGACTGTCGGCCCGGAGCAAGAGTATTTTCTCATCGACAAAGCGCTTTATGACAAACGCAAGGATCTTGTCTACTGCGGCCGCACGCTTTTTGGCGCAAAGCCGCCAAAGGGGCAGGAAATGGAAGACCACTATTTCGGCGTCATAAAGAGCAAAGTCACCGCTTATATGAATGACTTAAACACGACGCTTTGGGAAATTGGCATACCAGCCAAAACAGAGCACAATGAAGTCGCCCCCTCCCAGCATGAGCTCGCCCCCATCTTTTCCGAATCGAATGTAGCAACTGATCACAACCAGCTGTGCATGGAGATGATGAAAAAAGTTGCAGGCAAGCATGGCATGGCATGCCTGCTTCATGAAAAGCCGTTTGCAGGCATCAATGGATCCGGCAAGCACAACAACTGGTCCCTCTCAACAGACGCTGGCGCAAACTTGCTTGATCCCGGCGCCACGCCATGGGAGAACGTCCAGTTTTTGCTGTTTCTGATTGCGGTTATCAAAGCGGTGGACGATTACCAAGACCTAATTCGCATGTCGGTTGCCAGCGCAGGAAATGACCACCGCCTGGGAGCAAACGAGGCGCCGCCAGCTGTCATCTCTATCTTCCTCGGCGATGAGCTTACGAAGATCTTGGACACATTGGATGCGGGAGAGGCATATGTAGACTCTTTTGATCGAATCATGGAGCTTGGCGCCAAGATTTTGCCGAACCTGCCAAAAGAGACGACAGACCGCAACCGCACTTCGCCTTTTGCTTTTACGGGAAACAAGTTTGAGTTTCGCATGGTTGGTTCAAGCATGTCTATATCTGGCCCAAACATTGCTCTCAACACAGCCCTGGCAGAATCGCTCAGCCAATTTGCCGAAATTCTGGAGAAGGCAGAAGATTTTCAAGCAGAGCTGATGTCCATTATTATCAAGGAAATCAGGGAGCACAGGCGCATAGTCTTCAATGGAGACAACTACGCAACAGATTGGCTCCAAGAAGCAGAAAGGCGAGGCCTAAGCAACCTTTCAAGCACGCCAGAGGCTCTCCCTCTGTATGTGGCAGAGAAAAATACGCAGCTTTTCTCAAAGCATAAAGTATTTAACGAGACAGAGCAGCATGCGCGCTATGAAATAAAGACAGAGGCATATATAAAGACCGTCACGATTGAAGCCCTCACAATGATTGAGATGATCCTTCGCGACATTCTTCCTGCTGTTGTAAAGTATAAAGGGGCTCT
>JAITGT010000064.1 GCA_031280495.1 Eubacteriaceae bacterium | reverse complement strand
CCATATACGCGCCTTTGCGGAGGCGGCGCCAGCTGCGTCTGGCATCATACACTTAGGCGCTACAAGCGCCTTTGTTGGCGACAATGCGGACATAATCCTTTTTCGCGAGGCCCTCTTGCTGGTAAAAAGGCGCCTTGTCAACCTGCTGGACGCCTTGAGCCGCTTTGCGGGCAAAACAAAAAGCATCCCTACGCTTTCCTATACGCACTTTCAGCCCGCACAGCCTACAACGGTAGGAAAGCGGGCCTGCATGTGGTTAGGCGATCTCATGCTTGACTATGAAGAGCTGGAATTTGCCATTTCCTCTATGCGCATGCGAGGGGCAAAAGGGGCGACGGGCACGCAGGCGTCCTTTCTTGAGCTGTTCGGCGGGGATGAAGAAAAAGTGGCGGCGCTCAACCGAAAGATAGTCAGCGAAATGGGGTTTGAACAGGATTTTCCCCTCACGTCCCAGACCTACCCTCGAAAACTTGACGCCCGCATTCTCAACTGCCTTTCTTCCATCGCCCAGAGCCTGCACAAGTTCGCAACCGACATGCGCCTGCTTCAGAGCCTAAAAGAGCTTGAAGAGCCCTTCCAGAAGAGCCAGGTGGGTTCGTCGGCCATGCCCTACAAACGAAACCCAATGAAGGCGGAGCGCATATGCTCTCTTGCCCGGCTGGTCATTTCCCTGTCACTGAACCCCCAAATGACCGACTCTGTCCAATGGCTGGAACGCACTCTCGACGATTCGGCAAACAGGCGCATTTCAATGCCGGAAGCGTTTCTCGCCACAGACGCCATACTTTCCCTTGCCTTTGAAATCTCTAGCGGCATTGAAGTGAACGAAAAAGTCATTGCCTCCAACCTTGCGCGCGAGCTTCCGTTCATGGCAGAGGAAAACATTCTGATGCGCGCAGTCTCAAAAGGGGGAAATCGCCAAGCGCTGCACGAAAGGCTGCGAACGCATTCCCTCACCGCGGCCCGCGCAATCAAGAAGGAGGGCGCGCCAAACCCGCTGATCTCCCTCATTGCGGCGGACGGGGAATTTATGCTCTCGGAAGCTGAGATCGTGGAAGAGCTTGACGGATCGCGCTATGTTGGCAGGGCGCCGTCTTTGGCGGAGGAATACTTGTCTGGCCCGGTCAAAAAAGTCCTTGACGAAAACCGCGCGCTTCTTGGCGCGGGACATGAGAGCGAGGTCTGAGGCTATATGGACAAGAAAGTTGTCGTTATTGACGCCTTTTCCCTCATTTACAAAGCGTTTTATGGCGTTAAGCGCATGAACGCGCTGGACGGCACGCCGACAAACGCCGTATACGGTTTTTTTCTCATGCTGGACAAGATCATTCGCTCGCAGAAGCCAGACTTTATATTTGCCGCGTTTGATGCAGGGAAGTCGACATTTCGCGCCGAGATGTTTGATGGCTACAAGGCGGCGAGGGAGGCCATGCCTGAAGATCTGGGCGCGCAGATTCCAGTGATAATGGACATCCTTCAAAAAGCAAAGATTCCCTTCCTCGTTTGCGAGGGGCTGGAGGCAGACGACCTCTTGGGTTATGTGAGCCGCGTCGGCGACGAGTCAGGCGACAGGACCCTGCTTGTCACTGGGGATAGGGACGCCTACCAGCTTGCGAGCTTTGCTACGAATATTTTGTACTCGAAGAGAGGCTTGACAGACACTGTCCTCGTCACGCCAGACTATGTGAGGGAATCGTATGGCGTTGAGCCGCGCCAGCTCATAGACGTCAAAGCTCTGATGGGGGACGCTTCAGACAATATTCCCGGCGTAAAGGGCGTGGGGGAGAAAACTGCCCTTCTCCTCATCCAAAAATATGGCTCTTTGGATGGCGTGTACGAGAACATTGAAGGCATTGCCGGAAAAGCGAAAGAAAGGCTCCTTGAAGGCAAAGCCGCTGCCTACATGAGCCGCAGCCTGGCGGAAATCCGCAGGGACGCGCCAGTCCAGCTGGATTACAGAACCGCGTCGGAGGCTACACTGGCAAGCCAGGAGGTCTTTGACACGCTTTCTTCGCTCCAATTGGCCAACCTTATTCGAACGATTGGCTATGAGCCGCCAAAGCCTTCCCAAGATGCAGGAGAGGCAAAAAAGCGTCCGCAAGCCAGTTTCTTGAACGAAGTGCCCTTAGGCGAGCTGGAAGGCAGGGCGTCCGCCTTTTTTTTGGACGAGTCAAACGGCCTCTACATCCTCGGGCTTGCAACGGATTCGTTTTCCTGCGCCGTGCAATCCGAAAGCCTTGAGGCATTTGGCGCGTATTTCTCATCAGAAAAAGCGGCTAAAGAGACGCACGGCCTTAAGGGCGCCTATCGGCTTCTTTGGGGTTCGGGCCTCGATTTGGCGGGAGCCCAAATGGACACAGAAATCGCGGCCTACCTCCTGTCATCTGGGGACGGGCGCTACAGCCTGGGGGATCTTGGGCAAAAATACTTAGGCGAAGAGCTGATGGAAGGCGCGGAAAAGACGCGGCAGCTTTCTCTTTTAGACGCTGCCCTGACGCAGGAGGGCGCCATGTCGCAGGCTGCCCAAAGGGCTTCGCTAATTTTTCGCCTTTCCGACGCCCTGCGGGCGCGCCTCGTGTCCGATGGCATGTGGGAATTGTACGAAGAGATGGAGCTCCCCCTTATTCGGACTTTGGCCGAAATGGAGTTGGTTGGGTTTTCCGTAGATTCTGCCGCCCTCCGCGAACTGGGCGCCGCGTTCGCAAAACGCTCCGAGGATCTCACAGCTGAGATTTTAAAGCTGGGTGGAAAGGGCGCTTCGTTCAATGTGCATTCCACAAAACAGCTCGGCGCGCTTCTTTTTGAGGAGATGGGCCTGCCAATTGTCAAGAAAACGAAAACAGGGTATTCCACGGATTCGGAGGTGCTTGAGAAAATTGCGGGCAAGCACCCCATTGTCGAAAAAATCATTGAGCTTCGCGCAGTCAGCAAGCTCGAAAACACGTATATTACCGGCATGCTGAAGCTTGTAGACCCAGAGTCGGGAAAGATACACACCAGCTTCAACCAAAATGCCACCACCACCGGCCGCCTTTCCTCTTCAAGCCCCAACCTTCAAAACATCCCAATCCGAACGGAGGAGGGCAGGATCATCCGCAAGGCGTTTGTGGCCGCGCAGCCCGGATGGCTCCTTGTCGACTGCGACTATTCGCAAATTGAGCTTCGCGTCCTAGCGCATGTGTCAGGCGATGAGGGAATGATTTCCTCTTTCCTCTCTGGAGCGGACATTCACCAAAGAACTGCCTCCGAGGTCTTTTCCGTTCCTTTGGCAGATGTGACGCGCGAAATGCGCTCTGCCGCAAAAGCGGTCAATTTTGGCATAGTCTATGGGATTAGCGACTTTGGCTTGAGCAAAAACCTGAATATACCTCGCAATGAGGCCAAAACATACATTGAGCGCTATCTCGAGCGTTTCCCGGGCGTTCAGGCTTATATGGCTTCCATAGTTGATTTTGCCAGGGAGAAAGGGTATGTGGAAACCCTTCTCAAGCGGCGCTGCTACATCCCAGGAATCACTTCGCGCAACTACACACAGCGCGCCTTTGCAGAGAGGGTTGCGCTGAACGCGCCAATTCAGGGCACCGCTGCGGACATCATGAAGATCGCCATGATCCGTGTGCAGTCCCGCTTAAAAAAGGAGGGCTTTCAGTCTAAGCTAATCCTTCAAGTGCACGACGAGCTGCTATGCGACTGCCCGCCTGACGAAGCGGAAGATGTGGCAAAGTGCGTCAAAGCGGAAATGGAGTTCGCCGCTGTTTTGAAAGTGCCGCTTATTTGCGATACTGGAATCGGCCACAGCTGGTTTGACGCAAAATGAGCCGCGCCGGAAGCGCGCAGCCCTCGCTTTGCGCAATGGCAGGCAATATGCACAGAAAGGAGACGTGCGCAGGGTATGCTGTTTGTTGGCGTCACTGGAGGCATAGCCACGGGCAAAAGCCTGGTCACTGACATGCTGAAAAGCGGGCATGGGTTTGCTGCGCTTGACGCAGACAAGATCGGAAAAGAAGTGTCCCAGCGCCCAGAAGTGGTTGGCGAAATCCAGTCAAAGCTCGGCGAAGACTTCGTTCATGCAGGGCAAGTCGACAGAAAAGCGCTGGGCGGCAAGATCTTTTCGGATAAAGCGGCGCGCGCCCTGCTGGAGGGAATACTCCATCCACTGATAGGCGAAGAGGTAGAGAAAAAAAGGAAAGAGCTGGAGAAGCAAGGCGCGCGGGCCGCTTTCTATGACTGCCCCCTCCTGTTTGAAAAAGGGCTGGAATCGGCCGTTGACAAAGTCCTTTTGGTGTACAGCGACGAGAAGACGCAAATTGAGCGGATGGCAAAGAACCGGGGCATGGACATTGAAGACGCAAGGAGCCGCCTTGCGGCGCAGGATCCGATTGATTCCAAAGTCTCGAAATCTGACTATGTTCTCTACAACGATTCGGGCATAGAGGAGCTGAGGGAAGGAGTGGCCTTGTTTGTGGAGCTGCTTATGGAGGGGGCCGAGCCTTGAGGGATTTCCCCGCTGCCCTTGCGCGGGAGTGCGGAATGGACATAGCAGGCGCAGCCGACTTAAAGGCCCTTGGAGGCGCTCGCGCCCATTTTGCCGCTGTGGGCAAAACTGCGTTTCATGCTGGGGCGCCGAGCGACAGGCTTGACTATTTTTCCCCCATGCCAAGCGCCAAAAGCGTCCTGTCTTTCGGCATTTCCTACAATCAAGACATTGAGGAGCCAAAGGAAATGGGCAAAAGGGCAAAAATGGCAAAGATGGCTTATGGAAAGGACTATCACAGAGTGCTGGGCAAAATCGCCCTTTCCTTTGTGGACGCCCTCAAACAAGAATCAGGGAAAGGGATCGAGGCAAAAGTGTTCGTGGATACAGGCCCAGTTTCGGACAAAATGGCTGCGTATGCGGCAGGAATTGGGTTTATTGGGAAAAATAGCTTAATCGTGAACCGCGAGCTTGGATCTTACCTCTTTCTTGGAACTATTTTGGTTTCCGAGGAGTTTGCCCCAAGCCTCCCGCTAGAGCAGGACGGCTGCCGCGGGTGCGGCGAATGCGTGAAGCGCTGCCCGACAGGGGCGCTGGACAGCGGGTTTGACTACGAGAAATGCGTTTCCTACCAGTCGCAGATGGGCGCGCTTTCGCCCAAGGCGGCAGGCGCTGGATATTTGTATGGATGCGACGAATGCCAAAAATGCTGCCCATGGAATAAGGGAAAGCATGCCTGTACTGTGCCGGACTTTCAGACAGGGGCTGACAGCGCCTATCCTTTGCTGGACAGCGTGCTTAGCATGGACAAGCCAGCTTTTCGCGAGAAATTTGGCCAAAGCTCCGCCGGCTGGAGGGGCCTTGGCGCCCTGGCGCGCAATGCTGCAGCCATTAAGGCGTTTCGGGGAATTAAGTGACTGGCTGTTTTGGCCTTGCCAGCGGGGGGCGCCTAAGTTAAGAAAAGCAAAAAGCGCGCAGCGCGCGCCTTTTGCTCAAAGCGTCTTAGCCCTTTAGGCCATAGGAATAAAAATTCTTGATGACGACGCGCTTTTTTTGCGGGCGCGTCGTTTCTTCGTTTTCGTCGATAAACAGGACGGGCTCAAATTCGAACATGCCTCGGAATTTGTACACCGCTGTTTTTTTGGCAACCTCTTTGGGAGTTTTCCCCTTTAGAGAGTCAAAGGAGTCAACAAGCGATGCGTGATCTTTGAGGAATTGGTAAATATCCTGTTTCTCTACCTCCACTACCGCTTTCTTTAGAAAGGGGGGGAGAAAAATGGATACGGCGTTTATGTAGTCGAATGCAAGGTGGGAAGACATCTCCAAGCCGTAAGAGCTCAGAAAGCCGTCCATGTGCGCATAGAGCTCCTTTTGCGAAAGCGATCGCAGGAAGAGGCCCTCTTGCGTGAAATAGTCTGCCATTTGCGTAAACAGGACGTGAGGCGCTATATCATGCATTATTGTCAGCTGGCTCAGCGTTTCGCGGAACCCGCCTGAATTGTAGTAGCGTTCGCAAAGGTAGGCAATTTTTTTGAGAAGCGTTTTTTCGGCAAAGGTGATGTGGCATGTCTTAAGCGCTTCGTAAGGAGGGGACTGCGACGGCACGATGCCAAATTTTTCGGTCTCTTTGTGCAGTTTTGTCCCTTTGAGGATCTTCAAAAATCCAAGCTGTATTTCGTGGGGGCTGAGGTAGAAAAGAAAGTCAAATCCATAGAAGACGCTCTCTAGCGTCTCTTCAGGCAGCAGCGCAATGAGGTCTGCGTGCACTTTCACATTGTCGTTTTCAAGAATGCGGTGCAGAGTTTTTCTAAATTTGACAATGTCGCTCTTCCGGCCAATGTCTGAAAGGGTTCTTTGGTTGACGCTCTGCAGCCCTGCCTCCATCTGAAAATACCCTTTTGGGGCGCCAGCAAAGAGCTCCGCGAGCTGTTCGTCAAATGTGTCTAGGCATACTTCAAAATGAAAGCATGTGGAGATGTTGTGGCTAAGAATAAAGCGGACAATGTGCTTTGCGCGGCTCGGGTTAGCATTAAATGTGCGGTCGACAAATTTGACAAGAGGCACTTTGTTTCGCATAAAGAACAAAAGCTCCTCTTCGATCTTTTCTAGCGCAAGGAAGCGCAGCTCGCCGTCCGCCCCCGACAGGCAGTAGGAGCAGCGGTGGGGGCATCCCCGCATGGTCTCATAATAAATGATTTTGTTTTCATATGCAGACATGTCCAGCCCTTCATATGGGAAGGGCCTGTCTGAAAAGCTAAACGGCACTGGGGCAGACGCTTTATCAAGCGTGCGGTGCGAATAGACATTGCCTATATATAGATCCGGCATTCGGTTTGCCATCAGCATAGATATCATTCTGTCGACTGAGCCCTCAGCTTCGCCCTCAACAACGAAGTCCGCGTCCGGTATGGCGCACAGCGCGTCAGCTGGGCTGCTGGAGACCTCCGGGCCGCCAACCGCAACGATGCAGTTTCGGACTTTTTTGAGGTCGGACACGAGCGCCCTTATGTAGTCCACATTCCATATGTAGCATGAAAACAGGTATATGTCTCCCTGTGCCTCATATAGGGCGGCAAGAGACTGATCCAGCGACTGGTTTATATTGAGCTCCAAAAGTTCCGCTTCACAGGCTTTTCGGGCTTCTTGCAAAAGAATGGCCCCAGCCAGCGAGGAATGTATGTAGGAAGCATTGACTGCGCATATAATGGCTTTCATTCAAATTTTCGGGCGCCCGCGACTGAATTGCCATGGAAGAGCAATTTGGCCTAGGCAAAGCTCCAACGCCCTAATTCCCTTCTTTCTTTTGCCAGCGCCTGCAGAGGCTATGCTATAATTTAGCAGAGCGAATGGATTCGCACAGGCGAAGAGCCCTATGAAGACAAGCCTGGCAGTCGTCCTGCAAAAATGCTATGATGCCAGCAAATAGGACAGCAAAAGATAAATTATGCTTGTAATTATTATTGTAGCATAGGTATAAAGGTTTAGCATAATGGTTCTTGCTGTCAATGATGTAAGGAAATACAATAAAAAAAGAGTTATAAAGCGCTTTAGGCGCCATCAGGATGGATAGGAAAGGAATGCGCAAAATGCAAATTGCCCCATCTCTTTTGTCGGCTGACTTTTTAAATCTGGAGCGCGAACTGGCTCGAATGGAAGAAGCTGGGGCGGATCTCGTGCACTTGGACATTATGGATGGCCAGTTTGTGCCAAACCTCACATTTGGCGCGCCTATTATAGCAAGGCTGAAGGGCAAAACCCGGCTGCCTCTCGACGCTCACGTGATGGCCGTTTCCCCTGAGCGGCTTATCGGGCCGCTGTCGGAGGCAGGCTGCGCAAGCGTCGCGATTCACTACGAAGCGTGCGCTCACCTGCACCGGGCGATGGATGAGATACGATCATGCGGGATGGCTGCAGGCATAGCTCTCAACCCATCGACTCCGCTGTCCATGCTGCAGGACTGCTTCGGTTTTTGCGATTATGTGCTTATTATGACCGTTGATCCTGGCTTTTCTGGGCAGAGATTCATTCCTGCGCTTCTTCCAAAGATTGCTGAAGCAGCGGCAAAAGCGAAGGCTGTCTCCTGTGATGGGGGAATTGACATGCACACTGGCCCTCAGGCGCGCGCAGCCGGCGCGACCACCCTTATTTGCGGCTCGTATGCTTTTCAGGGCGATTTGAAAGCGAATTTGATGAATCTTCGGATTGCCTGCGGGGCTGACGCCTAGCGGCGCAGGCGGCCAAAAGCAAAGAAAAAAGATCCCGCTCTGCGCTGTGCCCTCTCAAGTGACGGAAAGTGCGTTTTCTGCGGTACGAGGCCTCTATGCAAGTATCTGTTTTTTCATGTGCTCGATGGCGTTTTTTTCAATTCTCGATACCTGGGCTTGGCTGATCCCAATCTCCTCAGCGACCTCAATCTGCGTTTTGCCTTGGTAATAGCGCATGTCCACAATGGATCGCTCTTTCTCATTAAGGTTGCGGATTGCTTCGGACAGGGCGATTTTCTCGACCCAACTGTCTTCGGTAGTGTTGTCGTCCTGTATTTGGTCCAGCAGCACTACAGACTCGCCAGCATCGTTGTAGATGGAGTCATACAGGGAGAAAGGCTCCATGACAGCCTCTAGAGCCATATCCACTTCAGACAGGCTAATATTCAGCGCTTTGGCAATCTGCTCGTTTGTCAACTGGTCATTGCCGCTGAGCTCTTTTAGCTTTAGCGCCTTGTAGGCAATATCCTTAAGGGAGCGGCTGATGCGAAGAGTGGAATTGTCTCGAAGGTAGCGCCTAATTTCCCCGATTATCATCGGAACGGCATAAGTGGAAAATTTGACGTTGTACTTAAAATCAAAATTGTCGATTGCCTTAATAAGACCGACGCAGCCAATCTGGAATATGTCATCCAGGTTTTCCCGCTTATTGTTAAATTTCTGCACTACGCTCAATACGAGCCTTAGGTTGCATCGAATGAAGTCGTCCTTCAGATCGTCATCGCCATTTTTAAGCCTGGTGAGCATTTCCTCGACTTCTTTCTGCTTCACTTTGGGCAAGGTCGCGGTTGAAATGCCGCAGATCTCCACTTTATTGAGCATAATCTAGCAACCTCCTGATGTATCTCCATCAGTGTTCCCTTAGATGCAAATGATTATGCGGATTGCGCCCAAGCCCTCAATAGCAGTATTTTACAGTCAGGAAAGGCGCTGGGAGTGAGGCAGCGGCAAACAGAGGCATTGGCAAATGTATAAAAGCATGAAGCAAATATGCAAAGCTGCGCATATGAGAAATTCATTGCAAATGAAAAAAGGCTTTTTGATCTGCGAGGGCAAGTAAGGGGTTAGAAACTGCTTCATGAAATATAATCAAACATAAATAAATATAATCAAAATGAGTAAGTTTGCCCTTGCAAGCAAAGAAGATTTATGCAAAATGAATTATGGGAAATTTAGTGTCAATAGGAAGGCAGCA
>JAITGT010000007.1 GCA_031280495.1 Eubacteriaceae bacterium | reverse complement strand
GCATATATTGCGCCAATGGGCAGCGCTAGCCTTGAAAGCGCGCTATGGCGCTCAACAGCGCCCTTCTCCCTGCTTTGATAGGGAGTGCGCTAAAAATATGCTGCGACAGCGATCCCGGAGCGCAGCCTTCGCGAGAAAAACGCAGCCGTCGCCCACTCCGCGAGATCGCGCCCCAGCCGCTAAACTTGCCACTGGTTTTGGGCTCAACCGGCTTTTTCTCAATACTTTCGCTAAGGCGCGCCTCTTTTGCGCGGGCCGCCCTGTGCGGGGCGAATCCGACAGCTTTACAGCGAGCAGCCCCTGCGGCAAGTGTTTACTGGCAGCGGGTTCAAGCGGCGCGATTCCGCCTGCTTGTAGCGACAAGGAACCGTTTGGCAAAGCGCATAAAAAGAGAGAAGTCATTTTCAGCCGCCTGGCGCCATTCCTGGCAAAAAGAAAAGGCGCTTATGCGCTGTTGCTCAAAAAAAACTAAATCCGGCTATTCATAGGCCTCTGGCTAAATGCGCTGCTATAAAGCAGGAAAAGATGAAATTTGAGGCAATGCAAACAGCCTGCTGCAGCTGCTATACATAATATGTTTCTGGGCCGGAAGCAATCTTTATCAGATCCACAAGCCACCCAACCCCAAAAAGGCATCCCGTAAAGAAATATAAAAGCCCCATGCCAATTTTTTCCTCATAGAACTTGTGTCCACAGCCAGTGCAAATCAAAAGAGCAAGGCTTAGCCACTTATTCTTTGGCTTGAGGGCATAGGAAGAGCCATAGCTGCCACTGTCGCTCCAAGCTTCGTGCGAACTGTATCCTGTGTGTTCGCCGCTTCGCGATTGCTGCCCAGGGCTTGTGCCATATCGGCGATTCAAGTCTTCATAGTAGTGATCGGCGGCGTTTTTGTCTGTAATAAAGTCATCATAGGCTTGTCCGCTGTCAGGAATTGGCGCAGATTGCTCTTGTGGCTGCGCTTGGTAGGCAAATCCGGAATTTTGCGAGGCATCCAGGCTTTTCCCGCAATAAGGGCAGAACTTTGCTTCGGCTTCCAATTGTTTACCGCAAAACTGGCAATACTTTGTCGGCATCTCCAAGCCCCCCTTTTTTTGGCTTCTAGCGCTATAAGCTGTGCGCTAAAACATAGCACTATTATAGCAGCTCTCTGCCTTAATGCCAACTGAATTGGCAATAGCCGCATGCGCTCCTCTACAGCCGCTCATAAACATTGCCGCCGATAAACTCTCTCAAGATAGAATTCGTGTAAATTGCGCTCTCGTCTTCTATTTTTAAGAAGAATGACAAATAGTCCAAAAGGCGCTGTGCTTCATGAATATAGCTCGAATCGCGATTAATGGCAAATAGAGGCTCCTCTGCATACTTTTTCAGCACTCCTATCTCATAAAGCAATGAGGAGTTAAACACAAAATCAGCCTCGCTGGAATACGGGTAGATATATTTCTCTTCCCCTTTC
Organism: Eubacteriaceae bacterium; assembly: GCA_031280495.1. The sequence goes on along the minus strand of JAITGT010000007.1, from coordinate 2,493 downwards.
TTTACAGACTGCCACATAGCAATTGTGGCAAGCGCGTCATGCCCCCTTTGCACGCGGTCGCGCACAATGCGCCTTAAAAGGCGCATATCCGAAGAGGGAATTCGGTTTGACTCGTCGATGTTTAGGTGGGTAAGATCGTTTACGTATATTTTGTACTTGTTTTCTTTTGGGATCTGCGGAGTCAAGCGCTCGTTGAGGCCATGGATGCCTTCAATTATTACTGGGCTTCCTTTTTCCAGCTGCAGATGGCGGCAGTTTTCTTCGCGTACGCCTTCAATGAAGTTAAAGCGAGGAATAGGGACCCTCTCCCCTTCCAAAAGAGCGATGAGGTTAGCGTTAAAAAGGTCGATGTCCAATGCTTCAATAGACTCAAAATCCGGTTGGCCATTTTCGTCCACAGGGGTGCGGCTTCGATCCACAAAGTAGTCATCCAGGCTGATTGCTACAGGGTTGAGGCCTAAGGCAACGAGATGGTTGCGCAGCCTTTTTGATGTCGTGGTCTTTCCTGAGCAGGAGGGGCCAGATATGAGGACTATGCGCTTTTCGCCTCTTGCGCCAGCTATTTTTTCCGCCATTTTGCTAATGAGCTGTTCATGTCGCGCTTCGGCAATGGTGATCAGGTTTGTGATCTCCCCGCCTTCGATTTTGCGGTTTAGGCTGGTGGCATCCGATACATCAAGTTTTTCGCACCAATTCTTGTAGCGCTGCAGCTCCTGGTGTATGTTCTCCTGCTTAGACAGTTTTTTTGTCTGGCTTGGGTTCTTTGGATCCACTCCAAGAAGCACAAAGCCCGGTTCCAGGCAGGTCAAGCCAAACCCGGGGACTTCGCCCGTGCGGGACAGTGTTTTTGTGTGGTAGTATCCATAAAACCCGTTTAGGTTGTAAAGAGTTATTTTGTCAAAGTGGCAATAGTCAAAAAGTGAGGAAGATGTAATGGATTCGTGCGCATTGAGGAAACTCTGCGCGTCCTTGACGCTAAGCTTCACTTTCAGTATGGGCAAATCGCTGGAAATAATCTCTTGCATCTTGTCTTTTATGCAGCTGACTTCATCTGCAGTAGCAACCTGGCAGTCGGCGAAGCGGCAAAAGATGCCTCCACCCAAAGAGTAGCAGATCTCAATCTGCCTAGAGGGAAACAATGCGTGCGCAGCATATTCCAAAATCAGCAGAAGAGTGCTTTCGTAAATTCTATAGCCTGCCTCTTCCGAAATGTCGATGAGGCGGACATGCTGGCCTTCCTTCAAGACATATTCCAAGCTCTTTATGACATTGTCAACCAAAGCGCCGCAAATGCAGGCGCTTTGGCTTCCCAACCTTATGAGCTCTTTTACTTTGCTGTTGTCGTGGAGCTGCACTGTCTCATTGTTTACTGTAATGTTAACCATGCGTGTTTCATGTTTTCCTGCCCTGTTCGCATAGAAGCCTGTCAATTGCCTCAAGATAATGCACAAGGTATCTGCCCTGCCTCGGAACTTCAAAAGCGGGGTCAAAAGACTCCAGCGGAATCGACTTTCTGCCTCTTTCTTCTTTAGACAGGCGGTAAAATCTCCCTAGTGTGCGTATGTCCAGCAAATATATTTTGTCGATTATCGAAAAATATACTAAAATGAATGCAATTCCATTTTGCGCTTCGTATTTTTCCATAAACTGCATCTGGTGTTCCTGAATATTGCTGATCGGAAGATTTGGCCTTTTTGTTTCCTTCGCGTCAAAACATACAGGTATCCCTTGAACATTGCCGACATAATCCACTGTGCTCTTTTGGTCAAAGTAGGCAAGCGTGATGACGCCGCGCTCGCTGTCCAGCTCTACAGGCTTGATTGAAGTAGGTATTTTTTGGATAACAGCAAGGCCGTCGTCCATATATGCCTGGTTCGTCTTGTTGATCAGCTCTTCAAATAGGCTTCCGCGAAGAGGGCTTGCTTTATAGTATGGCATTGCTTCACCAATTGAAACGCCAAATTGCGGTGACGCGCCTCTAACAGATTGCTGCGTCTTGTCAGAAAAAGCGCACCTGTCGGGGATGGAGGCAATGCGCCTATATTCTGTTGCTCGAATTCAGCACATTGCGCATTTTATGCGCAACCATATCCTTTATTGCTTCGCGCGCAGGCTTTAGGTAAGCCCTTGGATCAAATGCTTCAGGGCTTTCGGCAAAACTTTTGCGGATGTTTGCGGTTACGGCAAGGCGTATATCCGTGTCAATGTTAATTTTTGCAACGCCCATTTTCGCTGCTTTCGCAAGCATCTCCTCTGGCACTCCCTGCGCTCCAGGAATCTTTCCCCCGTATTCGTTGCATAAATCCACGAACTTCTTCGGAACGCTGGAAGCGCCGTGCAAAACGATCGGAAAATTCGGCTTTAAGGTTGTAATTCTCTCAAGCCGGTTAAAGTCAAGATACGGAGTGGACTTGAATTTGTATGCGCCATGGCTTGTTCCTATGGCGATAGCCAAAGAGTCCACGCCAGTCTTGTCAATAAAGTCAGCCGCCT
>JAITGT010000092.1 GCA_031280495.1 Eubacteriaceae bacterium | reverse complement strand
CTGCTTTTTTTAGGATATCCATAGGAATATTCAAAGGCGGCAGCAGGCGAAGGCGATCCTTTGCAGTGAGGGCTAGAACGCCTTCAGACTGCAGTTCTTCCATTATTTCCCCAGCCGGCCGAACAGTTTTAACGCCGATAAAAAGCCCGATGCCTGTAACTGCCTCCACCCCGTTGAGCCCTTCCAGCTCGCTTCTTATGTATTGCCCCTTTTCGCGCACCTCATTAAACAGACTATCCGTTAGCCTGGCGGCAACAGAGAGCGCCGCAGCGCAGCATATTGGGTTTCCGCCAAAAGTTGAGCCATGGGATCCCTTGGACAGCACATTTTTTGTCTTTTCAGAAAATAGGGTTGCGCCGATAGGCAAGCCTCCGCCAAGGGCTTTCGCAGTCGTCACGACATCCGGAGAGCAGCCATACTGCTCATAAGCAAAAAGCGTTCCAGTTCTGCCATTGCCAGACTGAATTTCGTCAATAATAAAAAGGATGTCCCGCGCTTTTGCCTCCTCTTCTGCCTGTTGTACAAAAGACAGATCAAGCGGGGCGACCCCGCCTTCTCCCTGGACTACCTCAAGGATAAGGGCGCATGCGCTTCCATCGGAAAAGGCTTCTTTAATGGAGGAAATGGAATTAGGCTTTGCATAGCGAAACCCGTCAGGAAAAGGCCCAAAGCTGGTATGCATGGATTCCTGCCCAGTCGCAGCAAGAGTCGCCAATGTGCGTCCATGAAATGAGTTCTCAAGAGAAACGATAGTTTTTCTTGCGCTGCTGTCTCCATACTTATCCGCCGAGTACTTGCGCGCCGCTTTGATGGCGCACTCGTTTGCCTCCGCGCCTGAATTGGAGAAGAACACTTTTTTCATGCCCGTCTTTTCGCAGAGCCATTGCGCCAATTGCGCTTGCGGCTCAGTATAGTAAATATTGGATGTGTTTGTCAATGTCGTCATCTGCTTATAGACAGCCTGCGCAAGCTCTTCGTCCGAATAGCCAAAGGCATTTACAGAAATCCCGCTGCCCATATCAATATATTCGCTGCCATCCTCGCCAACCGCGATGGCGCCATGCCCGGACACAATAGCCAGGCTGCTGCGCTTATATGCGTCAGCCATGTAGAGATCTGCTTTTTCCGTTATTTTCATTAGGGCAATTCCTTTCATGTCGGAGGCGAGCCGACAAACATTGTGCCGATTCCTTCGTCAGTCAGCAGCTCAATGAGCACTGCGTGGTCGACGCGCCCGTCTATTATGAAGACCCGCTTGACGCCTTTTGCCGCTGCCAGCACGCAGCAGCGCACCTTTGGAATCATTCCTCCGTCAACAGTCCCGCAAGCTATCAGCGCCTCAGCGTCGGGGGCGGCAACCGTGCGAATAAGCGAGGACGGATCGTTGCGATCCCGCAGAATGCCAGGAGTGTCGGTCATGAGAATCAGGCTTTCCGCTTTCAGGGACGCGGCAATTTCTGAAGCGGCGGTGTCAGCGTTCACGTTGTAGGTGTTTCCTTCCCGATCGAAGCCGATAGAGGAAACGACAGGAATATAGTGGTGCTCAAGCAAGTCCAATATGAGCTGCGGATCGGTTTTTTCAACTGTGCCCACAAAACCGAGCCGGTCATCCAGTTTTTGGGAGGCAAGAATTCCGCCGTCAATGCCGCAAAGGCCAACCGCTTTGCCTCCGATGTTGCCGATAAGCCCAACGAGCTCCTTGTTGACCTTTCCGGCCAAAACCATAGTGGCAACTTCAGCTGAGTCTCGGTCTGTTACCCGCAAGCCGTCGACAAATTTGCTTTCCCTTCCAAGACGGGTGAGCATTTGCGTGATTTCAGGGCCTCCGCCGTGTACGAGCACGACCTTCATGCCTACCAAAGAAAGCAGCACGAGATCGCTCATGACTTGCTTTTTTTGATTGAGTCCGCTCATGGCGCTGCCGCCAAACTTAACAACAACAATTTTGCTGTAATATTTTTGTATGTACGGCAAAGCTTGAATAAGCACTTCAGAGCGGCTCTGCGTGGAAAGCGCATCTTTATGATCTGTAGTCTGCATTAATTTTCACGTATTCTTCGGTGAGATCGCACCCCCATGCCTCCGCTTCGAAGGTGCCGGAGCCGAGGCCGACCAATATGCCAATCTCTTTTGCGGAAAGGATTTTGGCTGCATCTTCTTCGCTAAAAGGCAGCGATACCCCTTCGGAGCAAACCGCAACCTCCCCATATTTCGAAGAAAAGGCAATTTGCGCATTGTGCACTTGAAACTCAGCCCCTGAATAGCCGGCAGCCGCAAGCACGCGGCCCCAGTTTGCGTCCTCTCCGCGGACAGCCGCCTTTACTAGGCTCGATCCTGCAATAGAGCGCGCCACGGCCCGGGCGTCCTGCTTGCTGGTTGCGCCTCTGACTTTAACCGTGATAAATTTTGTCGCGCCTTCCCCGTCGGTGGCGATCATTTTGCACAGGCGCTTTGTCACACTCGAAAGCGCTTCGCGGAACGCCTCCTCCCCCTCGCTCCCTCTCTCAATTGGCTCTGCGCCACTCATTCCATTTGCCAATACTGCACACATGTCATTAGTTGACGTGTCGCCATCCACAGTAATCATATTGAAGGAGTCCGTGACGTCTTCAGCAAGAATTTCGCCGAGAAGGCCGCTGTCAATTGAGGCATCGCTTGTGATAAAGACTAGCATAGTCGCCATGTTTGGGTGAATCATGCCAGATCCCTTTGCAATCCCTCCAATATGCACTGTCTTGCCGCCAAGCTCAAATTTTGCAGCGGCTTCTTTGCAAAAAGTGTCTGTCGTCATGATTGCTATGGCGGCTTCCGAGCTTTTTGCCCCCATGCCCTTTGCAAGGCCCGGCATTGCGGCAACAATGGGTGCGGAATCCAATGTTTTGCCAATAACTCCTGTCGAGGCGACAAGGACATCCTCAGGGGAAATGCCCAGCGCCTTGGCTGCGCATTCGCACATTTCGCGCGCTGTGCCCTCCCCTCCTGCGCAGCAGGCGTTTGCGTTTCCTGAATTGGCTATAACCGCCTGGGCAACCCCATTTTTTAGATTGGCGCGCGATACGGCAATAGGCGCTGCCTGAACGATATTTTTTGTAAAGACCGCTGCCGCAGAGGCAGGAACGTCGCTTGCAATCAAGGCCAAATCTTTCTTTGTGTTCTTTATTCCGCAGTGGACGCCGTTGGCCCGAAAACCGTTTGCAGCGCAGACCCCTCCGTCTGCCATTCTTGCGTAAGCCATTTTTAGCACACCAACCCTTTCGTCTCGTCTATGCCTAGCATGAGGTTCATGCATTGCATGGCTGCCCCGCTGGCGCCCTTTCCAAGGTTGTCAAAGCGCGCAATGAGGTTAAGAGCCTCGTCGTTGCCAGTGACCAGTATTTGCATTCGGTCCGTCTCCGTAAGAGCGCTGGCGCTGAAATACTCGCTTTCTGCGCCAAAAGGCTCAACTGTTACAATCGGAGACGCCTCATATCGCTTTTCATAAAGATGCCTGAGCTGTGAGGCGTTGATCGCTTTTTTCAGAGTTTTGAGAAAGAGCGGGACAACGACCACCATCCCGGAGTAGCAGTCGCTGACAATTGGGTTGAATATGGGGGGCGCTGCCAGGCCGCAGACTTTCTGCATTTCAGCCAGGTGCTTATGTTTTTGCGAAAGCGAGTATAGGCGGGGCGCATTGTACTCATCCCCTC
>JAITGT010000058.1 GCA_031280495.1 Eubacteriaceae bacterium | reverse complement strand
AAAGGCGCGGTAGCCAACTTTTTCAAAACCCATTCTTAGATCTTCCAGCGCCTCCTTCCCTGTAACAAGATCCGCCTTGTTGAGAAACACTGCCATAGGCCTGTCTTTAAGGCGCTCGGAATAGGCAAAAAGCTCTTGGTTGATGGCGCGAAAGTCTTGCATGGGATCGCGCCCCTCTGAGCCGGCTGCGTCTATCACGTGCACCAGAAGCCTTGTCCTTTCAATGTGGCGAAGAAAATCCAGCCCGAGGCCCGCTCCGCCGCTGGCGCCGTTGATAAGTCCAGGTATGTCTGCAACAACAAACTCGCTGGCATTCTTGTGGCGTGCAACCCCAAGGTTTGGAGAGAGCGTCGTAAAGTGATAGTCGGCGATTTTTGGCTTTGCATGCGTCACTTTGGACAGCAGCGTTGACTTGCCGACATTTGGGTATCCGATCAGGCCTACGTCAGCGATCGTCTTTAACTCAAGCAGAAGCCGCCTCTCGACAGACTCGTCGCCTGGCTTTGCAAACTTTGGCGCCTGCCTTGTCGGCGTAGCGAAGTGCTGGTTGCCCTTTCCCCCTCGCCCGCCTTTCAGAGCCGCAAATGACTGCCCGCTTTCGACGAAGTCAAAAATCGCCTCCCCGGTCGAAGCGTCAAACACCGCGGTGCCAACTGGAACAGGGATTGTGAGATCTTCAGCGTCCTTTCCGCTTCTGCAGTTGCCTGAGCCATTTTGCCCAGGCGCAGCAATAAAACTGCGGCGGTAGCGAAATGCAGACAGGCTGTTAAGGCTCGCGTCAGAAACAAGCAGAACGCTTCCTCCTTTGCCGCCGTCGCCTCCGTCAGGGCCGCCGTTTGGGACGTATTTTTCGCGCCGAAACGAGACGGCTCCATCGCCGCCTTTTCCTGACCTAATTGTTATGGCAATTTTGTCTATAAACATTCTTTAATTTGCGAACAGCTTTCTGCCCCTATTTATTGCCTTCGCTGCCTGCGCCTGCCTTTTTGGCGAGACCAATCAGGCCGACAAAAACCGCATAAGGGCTATTCTATTATACAGCTATGGACAAACACACGGCATTGCTTCTTCCTAAAAGCCGCTTCGGCGACAACGCCTTTGAGTCAAATTTTGCGGCTGCCGTCGCCTCCAGCCTTAAAGCGCCGTTCGCCGTTCTCTGCGTAGGCAGCGATCGCCGTTTGGCAGACTGCTTTGGGCCTATTTTGGGCTCGCTGCTCGCGGAGGCGACGCGCCAGGAAGTGTACGGGACGCTGTCAAAGCCTGTTCACAAGGAAAACCTGCTGTTCACGCTTGATCGCATCCGCTCCTCGTGCCCCAGCGCCATGGTCATCACAGTGGACGCAGCTTCCTCCAGCGATCGCCCTCTGGGCGACATACTCTTCTCTGAAAGCGGCGTGCGCGCCGCTTCTGCCATCGGCCCATTTGGCATGCCCGCTGGCGACGTCAGCCTTCTTGGCGTAACCGACGCCCCCAGCGCAATGTTTCCTGCAACCGGAGCCATCCGGCTTATTGAACTCTATGAAATGGCAAACGCAGCGCTGCGCGTCCTCTCAGAAGCATTTGCCCTCACTGCCCGCGCGCACGCTTAGCCTGCTAATTGGCAGAGTGAAAATGCTGAAAGACAGCGTCAGCCGTTCGAGCGCTCATAGAGTCTGCATCCGCCAGCTCTTCCCTGCTTGCCCGCGCAATTCTTTCGATAGAGCCAAACCGGCGCATGAGCGCAATTGCGCGCTTCTCCCCAATTCCTTCAATCTCGCTGAGCTCGGTGGCGACCATGGCATTAGAGCGCAGGCTCTTATGGTAAGAAATGGCGCTGCGGTGCACTTCTTCGCTTATTTCATTGAGCAAGTGCGAAGAAGCCTTCAGCTTTTCAAGCGGGATTTCTTCCCCGTCTTCTTTGACAAGCGCTCGCAGCCTGTGGCTATGATTCTTGACAAGCCCGCAGACAGTGATGCTATATCCAAATAGATCAACAACGCGCTTTGCGGCTTGAAGATGGGCTAGCCCGCCGTCAGTGACAATGAGATCTGGAAGAGGAAGAAATTTAGGGTTTTGATCGCCAGCCTCCATCTCCTCTTTTGCGCGGCTGAGCCTTCTAAAAATCATTTCGGACATGGAGGCATAGTCATTTTGGCCATCCACTTCCTTTATGCGGAACTTTCTGTAGAAATTTGGCTCCTTTTTGCCATTGTTGAAAGCGACCATTGCGCCTACATTAAAGGAGGAAGCTATGTTCGAAATGTCATAGGCTTCGATGCGGCGTATGGGCGCCCCCAGCGCGCGCCCTAATTCAGACAGTGCGCTCTTTTGCCTGTTCTCCCTGTTTTCAGAGCGCGTTCTCGCGGCTTCGATGCTCATTGCGGCATTTGCGGAAGCTAGCTGCAAAAGCCGCATTTTTTCCCCCTTCTGCGGAACTTTTATGTGCACAGAGGCGCCGCGCCGCGCGCTCAGCGCCTCTTCGACAACGCTTTGTTCCGCGAGGGGCTCTTCCAGCAGAACGGTTGGAGGTATGGACAGGCTGTTTTCATAGTACTGCAGGAGAAAAGATCGCACAATGTCGTTGCGGCTCTCCCCTCCCCCTTTCATGGCCATTTTGGCCATATCGGCTTTGTTCATTTTGCCGTCCCGAAAATGAAACATCTGTATAGCGGCTTCTTTCTCGTCAAAGGCGGCAGCAACAATGTCCAAGTCTTCGCCAGATGGCTTAGCCACCTTCTGGTCAGCCGAGAACAGCGTCTCAAAGGCTGCAATGGCAGATTTATGCACTCCTGCCGCCTCAAAATTTAGTTTTTCCGCTTCTTCTCCCATGGCGCGCCGAAGATCCTCAATGATCGCCTGGCTTTTTCCCGAAAAGGCAGACGCTGCGCGCTCAGAATATTTTTTGTATTCAGATGGGTCAACGGCGCCTGTGCAGCAGCCCATACACTGGCCAATATGGAAATATAGGCAGACCTTGCCTACTGATTGGCCAAAGGACGTTTTTTTTGTGCACTTTTGCAGGGGGAAGACGCGGTTTGCTCCGTCGACTGCTTCCCGTGCAGCGGATGTGTTGTGAAACGGCCCAAAATAGCGATCGCGGCCCTGGGTTCTGCGACGCGTGACAATGAGCCTTGGATACTCTTCCGAAGCGGTTACGGCCACAAAGGGAAAGCTCTTGCCGTCTTTTAGCAGGATGTTGTAATAAGGGCGGTGCTCCTTGATGAGGTTGCATTCGAGAAGCAGCGCTTCCGCTTCGCTGTCGCATATAATGTAGTTGAGATCGTCAATATTTCCCACCATGTGCGCCACTTTGGCGGTGTGCCCTTCGGGGGAGTGAAAGTAGGTGCGCACCCTGTTGACAAGCGTTTTGGCTTTGCCGACATAGATAATGTCCCCATTTTCATTGAGCATCATGTATACGCCTGGTTTCCGAGGCAGGTTTTCCAGCTTACGGGCAATTTTTTCGTTCATTTGTCGCAAAGGCCCTTTATGAGGCGAATCTTTTTGATTTTCCCCGCTGTGCGAATGGAGATGTCTCTATTATAGAGGATGAAATCCTTAATATTGTAAATTTTCGCGCTTCGCAGCCCTGTACCTTTCACATGAGAAGACGCGTTAGCGCCAAATCCGATGACATCCGAGAACTCGCCCATCATGGCGATATTGTAGAGGCACTCTTTCCCTCTTTTTGCGTACCCAACGTTCTCAGCGTGAGACAGCGCCCCCTTCTGCTTATATAGGTAGTAAGGGCTATACCCCCACTCAAAAAGAAAGCGCCTCGCCTCGTCCTGAAAAAGGGCCGCATCAAAAGAATCTCTTTGCGTCTCGGCTTCACTCATCTCAGACGCGCGCTTTTTGCAGAGTGCGTGCATTGTGATATTTTCCGGCTCTAATTTGGCCAATGTCAACAGGCTTTCCCACGCGTCTTTTCTCCCTTCTCCCGGCAAGCCGACGATTAAGTCGCAGTTAATGGCAAAACCCAGCTTTTTTGCTTTTTCATAAGCCGCATAAAAAAGGCGGTTTGGTATGCCCCTGCCCATCTGGAATGCTGTCTCTTCCCTAAATGTTTGGGGGTTAAGGGAAATTCGGCCCACTCCCCTATCCCGCAGGAGGGCAAGCTTTGAAAAGTCCACGCAGTCGCTCCTTCCCGCTTCGAAAGTAATCTCCCTTGCGCCGGGAGCAAGCTTTGCTGCCTCTTCGAGCAGTTGGGAAGCCTGGCTTTCCGACAGGATGGCCGGCGTGCCCCCGCCAAAATAGACAGAAGAAAAACGCACGCCGCTCTCCTCCAAAACAGGCGCAAGCGCGCGCATTTCATAAAGGAGAGAAGCGACATAGGCTTCGCAATCCGATCCCCCGGGTTCGGCAATCTTTGACGGAAACGAGCAGTAAAGGCACTTAGCAGGGCATAGAGGAATATTAATGTAGAGGCAGCCTTCAGGCATTTCGGAAACAACGCGCTTTTGCGTATGGTATGTTTCGGACAAGAGCTGTATTTTTGATAGGGAAGTTCCATAGCAGTTGCGAAAAAAAAGGGCCGCTTCCTCTTCTTGCATGCCATAATCCAACAGCTCGGTGTACTTTTTCATTGGCTTGACGCCCGTCATGGCGCCCCATGCCCTTTTCGCTCCATTATGAAGGCAAAGCAGGGTGTAGAGCGCCAGCTTCGCGCTTTTTGCGGAGCTTTCGTCCCGAATTGGAACACGCGCAGCCTTTCCTGGCATCGCAGCTTCTGCGTACCGCTTTTCAGCCCGGATAGAAATGTCAAGCTTTTCCGCTCCCGGAAAGAGGGCTATGACTTCGTCAATCATTGTATGGCTTGCCGCTTCGCTGCCATCAAAAGTGTAAGGAGCCATTTCTTCCTGTCTTCCCTAATAATTGTGATCAGCCGCGCACGTAAGGGTTATAGCTCTTTTCATGCCCAATCGTTGTTGCTTCGCCATGCCCGGGGTAGACAGGCACGCTGTCGCCCACTTCTCGGAACAGCCTTTGAATGGATTGGACAATGTCCCGCTCGCTTCCGCCCTCAAAATCTGTGCGGCCAATGCCCTCGCAAAACAGCGTGTCCCCGCTGAAGAGCGCTCCCGGCGCAAGCAGGCACACAGACCCCCTGGTATGCCCTGGGGTCTCCATTACTGTGAGAAATTCATCCCCGACAGCAATTGCGTCTCCGTCGCAGAGGAGCCGATCCGCCTGAAAGGGAATCGCTTCTTGATTTGCGAGCGGGGAAGCCAAGGCTGAGCCAAGATCGCCCGCGTCTTGCCTACCGATGAGTATGGGGCAGCCAAGCTCCTCTTTGAAGCGGGGGGCGCCAAGAACATGGTCAGAATGCGCGTGAGTCAGCACGATTGCGCTTACTTTAAGCCCTTCCCTTCTGACAGCGTCCAGCAACTGTTTTGAGTATACAGCCAGATCAATGATCACCGCGCATCCATTGCTAAAGGCGACATAGCAGTTTGTCTGAAGCGGTCCCAGCACTGCCTTAAAAGCTTCCATATATTATCCTTCCTGCCCATGCTCCAGCAAAATTGTGACCGGCCCTTCGTTTTCGAGCGAGACAAGCATGTCCGCGCCATAGGCTCCCCCTTTTGCAGGGAGCCCGCATTCAGCCGCGCGTCGAAGAAGCGCGCCAAAAAGCTGCTGTGCGGGGCTGTAGGGCATTGCCCGAGAAAAAGAGGGGCGGCGGCCGCTTTTTTTAAGATCGGCATAGAGCGTAAACTGGCTAACGAAAAGAGCTTCCCCTCCCACGTCTTCAAGGGAGAGGTTCATCTTCCCCTGCCCATCCTCAAAAATGCGCAACTGCGCTGTTTTTTGAACAAGCCAGTCAATTTCGGCGTCTCCGTCGCCTGGGCAAAAGCCGACGAAAATGCAAAGCCCCAGCCCGATGGAAGAGATTTCTTGCCCGCCCACCGACACTAAGGCGCTTTTTACCCTTTGAAGCACAGCTCGCAACTAAACGCACCCCCTTAAGGGAAAGCTTATTTTGAAGCGCACTTCGTAGGTAGTGTACTTCGGAACTTTCTGGGCGGCAGCTTCCGCCTTTTCAGCAAAAACGATTCCGTCCTCGCCTGGCAGCCAGTAGATGGCAGAGTCAATATGCGAATTTGCGGACAGCGTCCCCCTCATGCCCGTTTGCGCGTTTACGACATACAGCGACTGCTTTCCTTCGCCTGAACGGGACACGCACGCAATGTAAAACCCGGACGGGCTGACTGAAAAGCGTTCCACAGACTCAGCAAAGATATGGCTTGCCTTCATGCTCTCTGTAAAGTACCGATACACATTGTCGGATCCCGCAAAGGAAGTCTTTGAAAAAAACAGATCCCCGCTCGCGGGCGAAAGTGAAAAATCAGACACATTTACATCTATTGTGTAGGGATCGCCGCCCCCTAGCGGAAGCCTGTACAAAAGGCTCGACGTATTTCCCATCGGCCCAATGTC
>JAITGT010000028.1 GCA_031280495.1 Eubacteriaceae bacterium | reverse complement strand
TTTCAGCCTGCAGGAAGAAGGGCCAGGCTTTCCGTTCTTTCATCCAAAGGGAATGGCAGTGCGAAACGAGCTTGAAAACTACTGGCGAGCTGAGCACGGCAGGCGCGGCTATGACGAGATCCGCACGCCAATGATTCTAGACGCTGACATGTGGCGAAGAAGCGGGCATTGGGACCACTACAAAGACAATATGTATTTTACAGACATCGACGAGCGCGAATTCGCAGTAAAGCCGATGAACTGCCCAGGAGCGATGCTTCTGTACAAGCGCACTATTCACTCCTACAAAGAGCTGCCTTTGCGGTACGCTGAAATGGGCATTGTCCACCGCCATGAAAAAAGCGGGGCGCTTCATGGGCTGATGCGCGTGAGATACTTTACCCAGGACGACGCGCACATATTCCTGGCGCCTGAAATGATCCAGGGGGAAGTTATTTCGATTATTGACTTTATCGACGACGTTTACAGCCTGTTTGGGTTTTCCTACCATGTTGAGCTATCGACGCGCCCGAATGAGTCCATTGGAAGCGATGCCCAGTGGGATGAGGCAACGGGCGCGCTGAAAGCCGCTCTGGATCAAAAAGGCCTTCCATACAAGATTAATGAGGGGGACGGAGCGTTTTACGGGCCAAAGATAGACTTTCACCTTCGGGACAGCATTGGCCGCACATGGCAGTGCGGAACGATCCAGCTTGACTTTCAGATGCCAGATCGCTTTGATCTCGCATACATTGGGCCCGACGGCGCCCGCCACCGCCCGTGCGTTCTTCACCGCGTTATTTTTGGCTCAGTCGAACGCTTCTTTGCTATTTTGCTTGAGCATTACGCTGGGGATTTCCCCCTATGGCTTGCACCAGTCCATGCGCGCGTTTTGACGGTCAACGAGGAGTATGCGCCATATGCGGAACTTGTTTTGGAAAAACTGAGAAAGGCGGGGCTGCGCTGCGAAGCGGATATGCGCAACGAAAAACTTGGCTATAAAATTCGGGAGGCAGAAATGGCAAAAGTGCCATATATGTTTGTCATTGGCAAGAAGGAGGCCGAGAGCAAAACTGTCTCAATCCGCTCAAAGAAGGGTGGGGGCATAGGGACAAAATCACCCGACGAGGCTGCGGTATTCCTGGCGTCCGAAATTGAAAGCAAGGCTTACTGACTCCTGTCAAGTCTGTTATAATAAATTAAAAGAGGCATCAGCCAAAGGCAGGGCAAGCGTTCCAAATATGGTGAGGCGGGCGCATGTACACAACTTTTGGCGCCAAGACGGGGGCGCATTGCTTCTCTGGCCAATGCCAGAGGGTGTTTTGCCATTATTATGAGAAAAACGAGAATTATTTGCGACAGCGGCAGCGATCTAACGGTTGAGGAGGCGAAAGCCCTGTCCGTGGAAAGGCTGCCGCTCTACGCCATTAAGAATGAAGAGGTTTTCCGGGATGGGGTTGATTTGCTGCCCGACGATCTCTATCGCGACATGCGCGCTGGGGCATCTTACACAACATCCCAGATTCCACTAGAAGTATTTCTAGAGATTTTTGAGAAAATTGCAGAGGAAGGGGACGACTGCCTGTATCTGGGCTTTTCGTCCGCCCTTTCCGGAACATATGGGGCTGGAAAAGTTGCCAGCGACATGGTTAAAGAAAAGCACAAAGATTTTCGCATTCGGGCGCTTGACACAATGTGCGCTTCCCTCGGCTGCGGAAAGGTAGTCAGCCAGGCTGCAATGTATGCGAAGGAGGGAATGGGGCTGCAAGATCTGTGCGTCGAAGCGCAAAGGCTCGCATTGGCGCAGGATCACCTTTTTTCCGTCGACGACGTCAGCTATCTTGCGCGCGGGGGCAGGATATCAAAGGCTTCCGCGATCCTCGCAGGCGCTTTGGACATTCGCCCTATTCTTGACGTGAAAGACGGCGCGCTCAATCCCATAAAAAAAGTGCGCGGAGTAAAAAAGGTTGCTCCTGCAATCGTTTCTTATATGCAAGACAGGGCAAAAAATCCAGCGGGAGAGGAAGTCTGGATTGGGCACGCAGACGACATGGATAAAGCGGAATCGCTTAAGCGCCTTATTGCAGAAGCGTTTGGCGCCGAGCGCATACTCATAAAAAATCTAGGGGCAGTCATCGGGGCGCATGTCGGACCCGGTACGGTTGCGGTCTTTTTTACAAAAACAGTGGCTACCGCTGCCAGCTAGGTAAGGAAAGGGGGTGGCATAATTGGCGTATTGCACTCAGTGTGGAAAGAAATCTGAGCCTGAAGCCGAGTTTTGCCCCCATTGCGGCACAGAACTAGAGCCTTCCTTCTTGACCGAGGAAACAAGCATAGTGGAAAAGGGCATTGCGAGCCTCGCATATATGGGCATCCTTGCCATCGTCCCGTTGCTGTATGCCCAAAAATCCGCTTTTGTGCGCATGCATGCGCTGGAAGGCCTTAACCTGCTGATCTACACCGCCGCGCTTGGCGCGCTTTGCTACGTGGCCGATTTTTCATGGGCTCTGTCGATCGCCGTATTCGCGCTTATGTGCTGCGGCGTCGCAAATGCTCTCAGAGGCGTCAAGAGAAATTTGCCTTTTGTCGGCCGCTTCAAAATTGTTCGTGGCCTCTAAGCAAGCGGCAGCGGCGGCTTGCCTTGTTCTCTGCGTTGCGATGTTTTCGTCTTGTGGAACAGCCAGCCTGACGGTCATTGAGCCGGAGAGCCCCCAGATGCTTTTTGTTGGTGTAAAGCGGACAGAATATGTCTTTACTTTTGAAGAGGCCGCCGTCTCATCG
>JAITGT010000077.1 GCA_031280495.1 Eubacteriaceae bacterium | reverse complement strand
CTGCGCGACTGCGGGCGCAGCAGCTGGATGATCTTTGTCTCGCTGGGCCCCATGACGGCAATGAGCCTGTTGTTTTCAAAGACTGCGGTGCTCGTAAAAGTAATCCGCTCGTTGCCGTTGGCGCTCTCAATGCCCATGAGCGGAATGGTGGGCATGGTCGTCTCGGAAACGAGCGCCCTTGCGTAGTCATACAGGGTGCACACGCCGGAAGCGCCTTCGTTTTGCTGGCTGTCCATCATTTTTTGAAGCTTTACTGCGGGGAGGGCCTCCAGCCCGGAGGACGCGCCCAAGAGCTCTTCCGCCGTCGTCTCGCTGATGACGAGTTTTGCGCTGATGCGGGAGTTGTAGTTTCTAAGAAAGTAGTCGATGATCTGCTCAATCCCCCTCTCGGCCTGCGCCTTTCCGATGACAATTACCTGGTTGTTCTTGAGAAAAAGCGCCCGGGACGCCTGCTTCATGCTCTCTAAATAGGCGTCCGTCAGCCCAATGACATTGGAGAAGACGGTTCGGTAAGTTGTCGCGTCCGTAGAGCCGGACTTGAGGGCTCTCATTTCCGGCGCCTGGTATGTGACGTAATAGTCGCTTGGGTTGCTTGCGGAAATGTCTACACCCACGCCCATAACGAAAATCAGGTTGTTGAGCTCCTGGTTGGACCAGCACCCGGAAAGCCCAAGGCAAAAGGCAATGGCGCAGAAGGCGGAAAGCGCGCGAAATGCCCAATGCCTGCGCCTCATTTGTTCCCTCCATTTGGCGGCCCATCTGCCTTGCTGAAGGGCTTTTCAATGTCCTGGCGAACCAAATCCATCGGCTTGAGGGCGGCAGGCCGCGTTTTCATGCGCCAAAGCGGGGCGCGCACGATGGTGTCTTTGAGATCCTGCCTCTGTATGGGCGCAATCGGGGAAAGTATAGGCACACCAAGGCTTGTCAGGCTTACGATGTGCAGGTAAATGCAAAAGAGGGTGATAGTGATGCCGATGCCTCCAAACATGGCGGACGTAAAGATGAGCAGCCAGCGGAGCATGGAGGAGGAGCCCGATAGGGTTGGCGTCACAAACGACGTGACGGCGGTAATAGAGACAATGATCATCACAGGGGCGCCGACGATGCCTGCTTCGACAGCCGCCTGCCCCATGACCAGCGCCCCCACAAGGCTGATGGTCTGCCCAATTGGCTTTGGAAGCCGGATGCCCGCTTCCTGAAGAATTTCATATATGAAAAGCATCACCGACATCTCGACTGCCGAGGAGAAAGGGAGGCCTTCGCTGGAGGCAGACATTGTAAACAGGAGCGGAATTGGGATAAGCTCCTGGTGAAAGTTTGCCAGAGCGATATAGGTTGCTGGCGCGCTGAGGCTGAGAAAATAGCAAAACACGCGCAGAAGCCGAAGAAACGTCGCTGTTCCAACGCGGTAAGTGTAGTCTTCGCTTGAAATGAAGTTCTCAATAAAGAGCATTGGCATGGTGAGGACAAATGGCGTTCCGTCCACAATGACAGCGACGCGCCCTTCCAAGAGCTTTGCCGCCACAACGTCCGGACGCTCGGAATAGGCAATTGTCTCAAATATAGTGGCTGGGCCTTCTTCGAACATTTCGTCGATTAAGCCACTGGACAGCACCTCGGAAACGTCTATTTTGTTAAGTCGCTCCTTGACAAGGCTGACAATGCCGGGATTTGCGATAGTTTCGATATAAGCGACGCAAATGGACGTTGAGCTGCGCTCTCCCAAGACAAGGCTGTCAAACTTGAGATCGCGGTTGCGGATGATGCGCCGAAGCAGCGCGGTGTTTGTGCGAATGGACTCTGTGAAGCCTTGGCGCGGCCCGCGGATGACCGACTCAGTGAGCGGTTCGGCGATGGCGCGCTTTTCCCATCCCTTTGTGTTTGCGGCTATGGCGGAATCCTCGCCGTCCACAAGCAGGATCGTGTCGCCTATGAGAAGTTTTTCGGTTATTTCTGACAGCTTTCTCGTTACGACGAGCTCTGAGGAAATGAGAATCCTTTCTTTTATGTCCTGCATGGTGGACATATCCTTTGCGCTGCTGCGCTCAATTTTTCGGCTTTCCAATATCAATGGCTCTAGGATGGTCTGGTCAATGGTATTTTGGTTTACCATTCCGTCTATAAACAATACTGCCCCTCTTCGGTTAGCCGAGGAGATGACAAATTCCCTTTTTACGAAATCGCTGCTCTCGTGAAAATGGCGGGCAATGCTGGCTATATTCTCCGCCAGGTTTTTCGAGATTCCCGGATCGAGCGGGTTTTCCCGCTCGGCCGCCGTGTCGTCATAGCCTTTCTTGTCTAGCTGCACCTTTACGCCGCGCAAAAGCTTTCCCAATTCCCGGATCATATTACGCCTCCCATTGTGCTGCTCTGGATATTTTGGACGCCTCTGCCTCGTTTATGCCGCGAAGAGCAAAAATCATAATGGCGCCGGATATTCGCCTAATTGCGCAAAACGCGCGGGAATTGTAAAAAACACAAGACAAAATGCCTGTTTCCCTCAGCCCATTTTGAGCATATTATGATTGCGGAAATATCTATGGAGGTTTCGCCGTGTCCAACGATACCGACTCTAAGCTCATCATTCGAGGTGAGGGCCATTCGAAAAACAGTGCGGCGACCGGTTTCCAAACGTATTTTGGCGGCATGTTCAGCAGCGAGTGCTTTGATCTTTCCCTGGGCCAGCAACCACGGCTTGTGGAATTTGACGCGCCGCTGCCCCTCTCTGGCATCGCATTCGTCCCGGGCACCCTAGCCCTTGACGTCAGCGGGGTGTACCAGATTGGATATGAGATTACATTTACGTCGCTTGCCTACACTGTTGTGAACGCGCAGCTATTGGCTTGCGGGCGCGCTGTCCGCTCCGCCTTTTCCTGTCTGGAACTTAGGAAAAACAGCATGGCAACGCTGCAGCATGCCACATACGCCAAGCTTCGGGCCAGCGACGAGATAGAGCTTCATCTTTCCGCTGAGGACAATGAGATCGTCATCATACGCTCGGCGCAGCTCACAATTTTTCGAATCGGCGCTTAAGACCGCAGACGCCAAGGGGGGCCAGTAGCCCCCCTTGATGCATAATAAGGCGCTTTGCAGGGCACCATAACGAAAAAGCCAGCTCTGAGGAGAATCAATGCGGCAAGTGAAGTTCCTGAAGGGGCCCCCTGTCCCCCTCGAAATGCACAAGGCAAGGATTGTTCAGGCAATCTCGCTTCCAGACGTCGATGCAAGGGTGGAGAAGAACAGCAAGGCGCACAACAACGCCCACCTCTTGAAAAGCGAGGACGTCTTTTTGGACATGCTCACCGATTCAGGCACCAACGCAATGAGCGACAGGCAGCTGGCCGCGATGATGGAGGCAGACGACGCCTACGCCGGAAGCGCTTCATACTACAAGCTTGAGAGCCGCATCAAAGAAGTTTTTGGAATGGAGTATTTTTTGCCTGCGCACCAGGGAAGGGCATGCGAGCACCTGCTCTGCCGCGCCTTCATCCGGCAAGGGCAGAAAGTGCTCACCAACTACCATTTCACGACTTTTCGGGCGCACTGCAAAAACGCTGGCGGAAAGCTGGAAGAGCTGGTGGCAGAGGATGCGTTTGAAACGGAGTCATCCAACCCGTTCAAAGGGGACATGGACATTGCAAGGCTGGAGAGCTCGATCAAGCTCAACATGTCCCAGATAGCCTTCGTGCGCATTGAGGCGGGGACAAACCTCATCGGAGGGCAGCCTGTGTCTCTTGGGAACATGCAGCACGTGCGCAAGCTGTGCCGCAAGTACGGCGTCGCCATGGTGCTTGACGCGAGCCTGCTCTCCGACAATGCCTACTTTATCAAAAAGAGGGAAGCCGCAGCTGAAAAACTGACCATTCGCCAGATTATCGAGCGCATCGCCGAATGCTTTGACGTCATCTATTTCTCTGGCAGAAAGCTGACTTCTGCAAGAGGCGGCGGCATGTGCTTTCGGCATAAGGGCGAATACCTCACGGTGCGCGATCTGGTGCCGATCTATGAAGGGTTTCTCACCTATGGCGGCGTCTCGGTTCGTGAGCTTGAAGCCATGGCCATCGGCCTTGAAGAGACGATGGACGAAGAATTTTGCGCGCAGGGGCCAATCTTTATTGAGCACATGGCAAAAATGCTCATAGAAAGCGGCGTCCCTGTTGTCACTCCTCCAGGGGGGCTGGGCGTGCATTTGGACGCGGCCAGGTTTTGCGAGGCCGTGCCCGCGCAGCAATACCCCGGCGCGGCGCTGGGGGCGGCCCTTTACCTGTGCTCCGGCATCCGCGGAACAGAGCGGGGCACGCTGTCCGAAGATCGCGACGAATCCGGCAATGAAGTGTTTGCCAACATGGAGCTCCTCAGGCTTGCCTTGCCAAGGCGCGTTTTCACGCTCTCCCAAATCGACTACGCTGTCGATCGCATCGCATGGCTGTACGGAAACCGCCAATTGATCGGCGGGCTGCGTTTTGAAGGCGAGGAGCCCAAGGCGCTGCGCTTTTTCTTTGGGGAGCTTGCGCCCATTGGATCCTGGCAGAGGCACCTTGTGTCAAAATTTAAGGCCGATTTCGGAAACAGTCTGTAAAATAGCGGAAACGAGGTCGTAAATGTCCATGTTTCGGCAATTTTCTTTCGCATTTCTTGCGAACGGAATGTGGATATGGTACGATGTCAAAAAACGCGCCGGCTCATGCGGCGCAATGCACAACAATCCAAAAGCAAGGGGACGCAATGAGCGATTTGCAGTCGGAAGGAGGCGCCTCTTCCTCAGAAGCCCACACAAGCATGGAAAGCCAGCTCTTTGGCGCTCCAGTGACTGTGGAAGACAGCGAGGAAGTCAAGCGGCTCATCGGCCTTGTCGGCGCGGAGCCTTTTTCGTATAGCCTGCGCATCAGCCTAGGGGACGCGCTTTGCAGCCAGCTGCGGTATCTGGAGGCAATCAACCAGTATTCCATTGCCATCGGGCTAGACGCAAAAAACATAACGGGCTATTACAAGAGAGCCCAGCGCTACCTTTGCGTGCACCAGTTCCACAAGTCACTGGCGGATTACTGCGTGTGCGCCATGGCGCTGCCCAAGCGCTTTGACTTTAACTACAAAATCGGCCTTCTCTGGTATTTTCTTGAGCAGTACGAAAAGGCGATTGAATACTTTGACGCTGCGGAATCCTACAGCCAGAACGGCGAGATGCGAATAGCTGTTGTATACTGGCGCCACTTTGCCAGAATGCGCTGCGGAAAGAGCGAAGGAAACGACGCGCAGAGAAGCCTGTTCAGCCTTCAGCCTGGAATGAACGCCGGCCACCACGAATCCTACCTGACGGCAATTGAGTTCTTTCGCGAGGAATACACTTATGCCGAAGTAGCCGAAATTCTAAAGGAGCAAAAGTCGGATATCGACTATGTCACCATTCTTTACGCCGTCTACCGCGTGCTTTGCCTTTCCAAAGACGACGAGCGGGCCATGATGATTTTGAAGGAGCTTTTAAAGCGCAATTTTCACTGGCCTAGCTTTAGCTATGTCGCGGCGTTCAACGATTACCGAAAGTCTCCCTACGGCATGGCCGAAAGCTACACAGAATACGCAGCGCGATCCGCAATACTGGACTGAATGCGCTGCTTCGCCCTTATGCGCCTCCTTGCCTTTGTTCGGCAGAGGAGGCTTTTTTTTGTGCATTTCACCGCAGCCGGGACCGCATTTTGGCGAAATATGCGCATTTTAGGGGCCTATATGGCTCATCCTGCACAATTGGCTAGGCTCCGAAAAAAAACGCGAAGAAAGCCTGTTCTATTAGAATTGAGCAATTATTGCATTAATATTAGGTTAACTTGCCGCTAGAGCGCATATACTAGCTTGTTTTGCGCGCCAGCACAAAAACGTCTTCCTCTATCGCTTCCAATCAATTTAGCTGAATAATCATTTTATATAATTATCTCCTATCATGATATTTATAGACGGAACGATTTTAAACGAATCCTTAAAGAGTATGCCAAATTTATCCTTGGCAAGTTTGCTTCATGTTATAATTGTGCGAGAAGAGCAAGCCGCCTTCCCTTCGGCGGCGGAGGGGAAATACCGATGGGAAAAAAGAGAATGTGGGCATTGCGGGCGACAGCCGCGGTGGCCTCTATCATTTTTGCCGTTCAGACGGCTTCGTTTATGAGCGAAGGCACGCCGTCTGAAATTCGCCTTGCGGTCACCTCGGGCGTCGGGGGAAGGATGCTGGAAAGCTGGGACTGGCCTGGAATGGCGAAGCTGAACGCCGCTGTGCTGTCTTTTGAGCCGGACGTTGTGCTGGATGCGGGAGGCTTTTTCTATGGCTCCGCTTTCTCGGACTCCTTTAACGGGGAGACGGCAGCGGAAGTCGCCAGCGTTGCAGGGTACGACGCCATGGGCCTTTCGCCGAGAGACTGGCTTTTGGGAAAAGGCGAGCTTCTCTTGATGGAGAGGCTGAGCGGCGCCAAAATTCTCGCCTCCAACGTGAGGGACGAACAGACGGGCGAAGCGATCTTTTCGGCTCCATATATAACAAAGCGGGCAAAAGGGCGCCTCATTGGCGTCTATGGCGTCATTGGCCAGGACATGTACCTTGCCACGCCGAGCGGGTATCTGGACGGAATAGTCTATTCAGACGCCCTTGAAGCCGCGCGC
>JAITGT010000042.1 GCA_031280495.1 Eubacteriaceae bacterium | reverse complement strand
GCTCAGCTGTCTCTTGAGGGCCGCTCTGCGTTTCGGGCACGCTGTCGGCTGCCAGCGCATCGCTGTTTTTTGCTTCCTTGCCTTCGCTCGCTTTTCCAGGAGCAGAGGCAAATTTGCTTTCAAATGCGCTTATTCTTCTTAAAAGGCTATTTGCGCAAAAAAACAGCGCAGCGATAACGAGAAACGGTGATAAGTAAGTGAGCGCGCTCGTAGCCAAGGCTGCAACAGAGTAATAGGATCGGACCTCTTCGAGCGTATATCCCTGCTCGACATACCCCTTTACCGTGGCTTCGTTCTGCACGCTCATAAACACAAGAGCAGCTAGGATGAGCATTATGAGAAAGATGGCAAGGTAAAAGTAGGCGGTGTTTTTTGTTTTCACGCTAATAAATCATTCCTCTTTTCGATTATAATAATAATTCTAACAAATAATTATAGCAATAAGTACAAAAAATGCAGTCTTGCTTAAATTTTTCATCTCGTTAACGGCCCCTACTCCCCATTCTTTGCCGTCACAAGGAAAAGTCGCCAGCGCATGTGGGCAAACCGGTCCAATATTTTATATGAACTTGCATGTTTTCAATTTCAATTGTCAGTGCTAGGCATAAATTTTTCTAAAAAATTGGGTAAAAAGGCTTGATTAAATCCAATTGATTTAGTATGATATTCTAAAAAAAGGGGTGCAAATATTATGGCTATCACAAAAGAAATGCCCATTATGGATTGCGTCGTCAAATTTCCTGAAACGATAGATATTTTTTCTGAATTCGGCATGGGGTGCCTCGGCTGTGCCGCTGCAAACTTTGAGTCTATTGAAGATGGCGCAGTCGCCCACAACATGAACCTTGACGCCCTCATACTGGCGTTGAATGCCGCCGTCGCATAATGCAGCATAGAAAAGGCTGCTTAAGAGCGGCCTTTTTTTAGTTGGACGCCAAAAGCGCAGCTCAATGGCGCTAGGTTAAGAGCATGCCCCCAATGAAAAGCGCTGCGCCAAAAGCAAGGCCCCACCCAATCTCCTTTTCCTTTATGTGCTCTTTAACTTCCGGCAGGAGCTCCATAAAAACAATAAACAGAAGCATTCCGCAGCTTGCGGAAAGCAGAGCGGAGGCGAGAAGGGACTCGCCTAGATCCAGCTTGAGAAAGTGCACCGCCAGCCCTCCAATAAAAGAGGACACAGACAGGGAAAAGAGAATGGCGCCTCTCTGCAGCAAGCTTTCTTTCTTGCCGTAGAAAGCGGAAGCAACCATCATTCCCAACGGTATGTTGTGCAAGCCGACGGAGACAGACATGATTGCGCCAAGTGAGGAGGACGAAGCGTAAACAGCGTATACCCCAGCGCCTTCGACAATGTTGTGGATGACTATGGCTATTGAGCTGATGACTCCAATGTGCGCAAATCTGCTGCTGTCGCCCGCATGGGAATGCTCTGGCATAAAGCGATCCAGAATGGCAAGAAGCGTGATGCCTACTAGAGTAAAAATGCCGACGTGCACTATGCCGCCCGGCTCGCGAAGGTGCGAAATCGATATTTCAAGGGCCTCCGGAAAAATCTCAACGGCAACCAGTAGGCACATAACAGAGCATGAAGCGCCAATAGTAAAGCGGAGGAGTTTGTCGTTGTTGCGCGTGGCATAAACGGCAAACACGCCAATAAGGACAAAAACCCCAAGAAAAAGGGTTGCAAGCAGAGCAGATGTGTTCATAAGCTAACTCCCAGGCGGCTTTTGCGCCGCGCTATACATCCTTATGCGTGGAAGGGGGGGAAGATTCCGCTCCAAAGAAGCTTTAAGGCGCTTCGCTAAGCTTTCTTTGCGAAAGGATGCCCTGCCTGCCAGGCGCAATAGGCTGCCTGAAGAAACGCGCGCAAAAATCAGCTGCTCTCGGTAATCTGAATGGACTTTATAACGCGATCGACTATTCGCGAATTCTCTTGCGAAAAGGAGCCGGCTTGGGAAAACGAAAATGTATATCCGTGGTCATTGGCGATAAAGCCGACGATCCGGTACTCTACCTTGGTATCGTTTACAAGACCAGTGATCAAATACTCTCTGGCGGTTTTTTCCGAAACGGATGTTGTTTCAGATTTTAGGATCTGCGGGCTTGTGATATATAGGCCGTCTGGCTGCGCTATGGCTGTTTCCATAAACGCGTCCAGATTCTCGTTTTCCAAATAGCGGTTAACGGTAACCGTGGCCTTTAGCTCATTGTCGTTTGAGTAGTATGTGTACCGATCCTGCTCGCCAATGGATTTCCAGCTGCCTGGGCGCTTGTATGTCAGATCAGGAAAGTCTTTTTCTTCCCGGTCGAATGAGTCGCAAGAGGCAAGAGAGGCGCAGGCAAGCGCTGCCGCTAATGCAGCGATCTTTTTAGCATGATGTCTTGTCATGGACGTCCTCGCATTTTGCTTACATTATAACACAAAGCGCAGCTGTTGCTGCGTTCGGGCTTGCCTGTCTCTTTCTGAATTGCATGCGTGTTTCGCTCAGCCAAATTTGCTTGATGGCGCTAGTCCAGCATTCCAGCGAGAGGCGCCTCAGCAAGGGGTGAGTTCCATATCTTGGGAGCCGGCACTTCGCGCGGGTATATGCAAAGAGCGCTTTGGGGGCCTATTGCAGGCTTGCGCATGGATCTCTTTCATCTGGCAAAGCAGCGGCTTGAGCCATGAATGGCATGATCTGCCGCCGCATATCTTTTCACGCCTGGGATGCAGGCCGGTTTGCGCATCGCCATGCTCCCGTCCTTCATGAGGGCAGAGGCTGCGCAATTGCCTTTTGCCCCGCCCGTTGCGCCACATAAAGGCATTTTCAAATCTTTGCGCGCCTTGCCGGGCAATTCGCGCGCAGCTGGCTCAGCGCAATCTTGCCAGCTTCGTTTATTCATGCTATTATCAGTTGTTAAGCTGCCGGAGGGGGTGCATAGCCTTTGAAGATACTAATATTGACTGGGATGCTTGCTAGCGGAAAGAGCATTGCTCTTCGCGTGCTGCAGGATCTTGGGTACTATTGCATTGACAACCTGCCAGCGAACATGATTAAGCCATTCATTGACATTGTAAACGGATCTAACCCCGCCATCAAAAAGATAGCCCTGGTTGTGGACGCGCGGGGCGAGGCATTTTTTAGCTTCCTTGGCGAAGCCCTCAGCTACTTAGGCGACTTGGGCAACTGCGAGGTCGTTTTTTTTGATGCTGAGGACGAAGTGCTGATCCAGCGCTACAAACTGCAGAGGCGCAGGCACCTGATGGCAGGCGACGAACGAGTGGAAGAGACAATTCGCCGCGAGCGCGTCATGCTGGAGCCGCTGCGCGAAATGGCCCACTACATTATTGACACGTCCAAGCTGACAGACTCCCTTCTCCGATCAAAGCTCTCCCAGCTGTTTACATCGGGCGAAGGCGATTTGCGCATTTCCCTGATAGTCGTTTCCTTTGGCTTTAAGCATGGCATTCTTCGGGATGCAGACATCATTATGGATGTGCGCTTTCTTCCAAACCCATACTACATTGAGGAAATGAGATTGAAAAATGGACTGGACAGCGAAGTAGCCGAATATGTTCTCTCCAAAGAGGTTACGCAGAGCTTTTTGGGCCGCTTCACCAGCCTTGTCAGCTTCCTGGTGCCAAACTATGTGCAAGAAGGCAAGAGGCAGCTCGTTATCGGCATAGGCTGTTCTGGAGGGCAGCACCGATCGCCGGCCATTGCACAGGAGCTTGCCCGCAGGCTGAATGAAAATGGCATGCGCGCCCTCATTGAGCACCGCGACTTGGTGAAGGCGCTTTGAGTCCCTCAAACTTTCTTAGTGAGCAAAAGTTTGTCTTGATTGGCGGCGGAACAGGCAGCGCGGTATTTCTTAGAACCCTAAAAAAGCATACAAAAAACATCACTGCCATTGTGACGGTGGCTGACGACGGCGGCAGCTCAGGATTCATTCGCCAGTCGTTTGGGATAGCGGCTCCAGGCGACATACGCAACTGCATTGTCGCTCTTGCCGATGACGAAAGCGTTATTGCCTCGCTAATGGATGTTCGTTTTGACGAGCCCAACTTTCGCGCCCATAGCTTTGGCAACATTCTGCTGGCAGCTATGTACAAACTGACGCAAAACTTTCCCTTGGCCGTTAAGCGAGTCTGCGAAGTCTTGGCTATAACGGGAAAGGTACTGCCAGTCACTACTGAAAATGTCACGCTCAAAGCCTACATTTCAAATGGCCGCGTTGTCAGCGGCGAGTCCAGAATCCCGCAATACTGCGCAAATACCGGCTCTCGCATCGTGAAAGTGGCGGTGGAGCCAGAGGGAGCGGAGATCTACGAAGAGTGCGCAATGGAAATCGAAAAAGCGGACGCCATCGTTATCTGCCCCGGAAGCCTCTATACTTCAATCATACCCAGCCTCGCGGTCAAGGGGATGCGCGAAGCAATACAAAAAAGCAAGGCTTCCAAATACTGGGTGATGAATATCATGACCCAGCGGGGGGAAACAGAGGGGTTTACCCTCTCTGATCATGTAAAAGCGCTCGAAAGCCACTGCGGGCGGTGCGCAGACTCCATTCTTTACTCTACAAGCTCCATTTCCCCCGCCATACTTCGCTCCTATGAGCTTGAAAACGCCTGCCCGGTTGTTTTGGACGCAGGGGAGCGCCCGCTTGCTGGATACAGGCTTATTGGCCTGGACATTGCCCGCGACGTTGGAGGGTATGTGCGCCACGACAGCGAAGCTGTTTTTGAGAGGGTGGCGGAAGACCTGTTTCACAAAAAATACGCCGCTCAGCAGGCCATCCGCCCAGACTGGCGGCGATAAAGTCAAGGCTGGCTCTTTGTCTCCAGAAATCTAGATATTACAGCGAAGAAGAGGGGCGAAGCAGTCAATGAAGCCAGGGAGTGTTGGCAAATCATTGCAATGCAGCTTCATAGCGTCAAGGGGCGGCATAATGGGCAAACGCAAAAAATGAGGGAGCGCGGGCTGC
Source organism: Eubacteriaceae bacterium (assembly GCA_031280495.1). The sequence goes on along the minus strand of JAITGT010000042.1, from coordinate 6,232 downwards.
GCCATAGCGGGGTTCGCAATAGGCGGGCAGCGCAAAATTGCATGGGCTGCGGGCGAGCAGCTCATGCCGCCCCGCAGGCACGGGAAATAAGAAAAAGAATCTGTGGCCGCCATTTGGCTGTACTGCCGCGTGCTCCCGCTTTGGGCAGCTGCAAAGTTTTTTTGGTTTTGAGCCAGCGCTGTTTCCAAGCGTGCCTACCGCGGCAATTGCGGGCGGCCGGCGCCCCAGCCAGAGACCGCTGCTGCCATAGCCTGACAAAACGCTGCGCATTCAAAACTCTTCCACTCGCTTTTCCGCTCTCGGAAAAGGGGTGGGTTAACAGCAAACAGAAGTATTGACAAATATGCTTGCGCAGTCGTATACACAAGGCGAATGCGTATGGCAAAACCTTGCGAGAAGGCCCAAAGGCTAAATGCGGATTGGAATGCCTTTCCCGCGCCCTCTTTGCTTCACGGCTGCCCCTCAGCGTTCTCATACGCAGTTCTGCGCGACAGTTTTAGGCTGGCTTGTTTTCTGTTTAGTCAACGCTTCCTTTACTCTTTGGGCCCTTGAGCAGCATGACGTGCGCGCTCACGCCAATTCCGATAGCCGCGAGGCCGCCTTTCATGGCGGCCTTTCCGCAAATAGCAATGGAGAGCGAAAGCGCGGTCCAGAGCCAAGCAAGGGAGATTGCCTTAGTGCGGTAGGAAATGCCCGATTTTTGACGGTAATGCGAAATGTATTCGCCAAAATATTTCATTTTGGCGAGCTTTTCGTAAAGGGCAGGGTTGCCCGCTGAAAGGCAGCCCGCCGCAAGCAGCACGAAAGGAGTCGTGGGCAGCACTGGGACGAGAGCGCCGGCAAGCCCTAGTGCAAGGGCTGCCAGGCCAGCCGCGTTTAGGAAGGCGTTCCGGACCATTCCCTTGTCGCTTTCATCAAATCTTCATGGGAAAGCTTGGAAAGCTCTACGACTCTTTCAAAGTCCAGGCTCATCGCGTTTGCAACCCTTTTTCCATAGTCCGCATCGCACAGATAGCAGTGGGCGGCATGGCGGTAGCGAATGTTTTCAGATACTGAGATGTTGTTTCCCGTCATCGCCGCGTTCGTGTTGTTGGCCAAGGCCTGCTTTTGGGATTCGCTCATGATGTTGTAGAGTTTTCCCGCCTGGCAGTAAGTGTCGTCAGACGCATCGTCTTTTGGCTCATAGTGGTAGACCTCGCCATAAGTGGAAAGAGGAGGCTCTTCGTATTTTTTCGCCGCCTGGGACCATTCGTCCTCTGAATTCGGCTGATAGGATACGGTCGAGCCATAGTTGCCGTCCACCCTCATATGCCCGTCGCGGTGATAAGAGTGCACGCGGTTTCTTGGCATGTTGACCGGTATTTGGTTCAAGTTGACTCCAATGCGGTATCGCTGAGCGTCACCGTAGGAAAACAGGCGCCCTTGGAGCATTTTGTCTGGAGAGAAGCCGATTCCTGGCACAGTGTGCGCCGGATCGAACGCAGCCTGCTCCACCTCGGCGTAGTAATTTTCCGGGTTGCGGTTTAGTTCCAGCACGCCCGCCTCTATGAGCGGGTATTCGCCGTGAAGCCAGACTTTTGTCAAGTCAAATGGGTTTTCCCGATGGCTTCTCGCTTGGTCTTCTGTCATAATCTGCACATACATTGTCCAGCGAGGGAAATCGCCTCTATCAATGGCTGCATAAAGATCCAACTGGTGAGAATCCCGCGTTTGCGCCGTGATCGCAGCCGCTTCTTGATCGGTCAGGTTTTTGATGCCCTGCTGCGTCTTTAAGTGGAACTTGCACCAAACGCGTTCGTTCCTTTCATTGTAGAAAGAGAAAGAGTGGCTGCCAAACCCGTCCATGTTCCGGTAGCTGGCCGGAATGCCCCTGTCCGACATGGTAATTGTGATCTGGTGCATCGCCTCAGGAAGGCTTGTCCAAAAATCCCATTTGTTCTGCGGGCTGTTGACATTTGTTGCCGGATCCCTTTTTATCGCATGGTTTAAGTCCGGAAAGCGCAGGGGATCGCGCAAGAAAAAGACAGGAGTGTTGTTGCCCACCAAATCCCATATGCCTTCCTCTGTATAGAATTTCATGGCAAAGCCGCGTATGTCGCGCTCTGCGTCAGAGCCCCCCCTTTCTGTGGCAACGGGCGAAAAACGAAGAAAACATTCCGTTTTCTTGCCTATTTCCGAAAAAATGGCCGCCCTTGTATATCTGGCAATATTGCCTGTGACAGTAAACGTGCCGTATGCCCCGCTCCCCTTTGCGTGCATGCGCCTTTCAGGGATGACCTCTCTGTCGAAGTGGGCCATTTTTTCCAAATACCAAACATCCTGCAGGAGCATTGGGCCCCGCGAGCCAACTGTCAGGGAGTTTGTATTGTTTTGGACCGGCGCGCCGCTTTCCCGCGTCAGTTTCTTCTTGTCCTTGTCCATTGTCAGGCTCTCCTTAGTTTTGAGTGTATTGTTCCCATTTGAGGCAAATTTATTCGTTGCTGTTAGGCATTGGCAAGATTTGAAGCGCTGCGCATTTCGCTGGCATTCCAAGTTCGAAGGGGGCAGGGCAGCCAGAAAATGCGAAAAAGGGCTCCCAATGCAATCCCGCGGCTTGGGCGGCATCGTTAGCTGCCAAAAATAGCATGAGGCAGGCAGTGCCTGCCCAATGGGCAGATTAGGCTCGATGGCGCCAAAAATCCGATACTTTCAGCAGTAGGCAGTGTGCCGCTGTTTAAACAAAACTTTGCAGGCATGCCTTAGGCGGCAAATTTAGTTTTTGCGCATGCAAGCTGGTATACTATTGGCACAGGAACGCGAAAGGGGCAGTAATGGGCCAGATACAAATAAGCCATATGTCTTTTGCCTACCCGGGCAAAAGCGAGGCTGTGTTTTCAGACGTGAGCCTTTCCTTAGACACAAACTGGAAACTTGGCTTAATCGGGCGCAATGGCAGGGGGAAGACGACGCTTCTCAAAATCCTGTTAGGCGCCCTTGAATGCGAGGGCAGCGTCTCCTCGCCCATTGGCTTCGAGTACTACCCTTTTTTATTGGGAACCTCTTCAGAAGGGGAAAGCGCTCTCAAGGCCATGCGGGCAGCCGGGTGCACCGCGCAGGAATGGGAAATTGAAAAGGAATTGGGGCTCCTCGGGCTAAAGGAAGGGGCGCTCTATCAGGAATTCGGGCAGCTGAGCTACGGAGAGCGCGCAAAAATCGGCTTTTCGTGCCTTTTTTTGAAAGAGACAAAATTTTTGCTCATTGACGAGCCAACAAACCATTTGGACTTGCCCTCACGCGACGCGGTGGCGTCTTACCTTGCCCGCAAGTCAGGCTTTATACTGGTTTCCCATGATCGCAGCTTTCTCAACGCTTCCATCGACCATGTTCTTTCCATCAACAAGGCGACGATTGAGCTGCAGAAGGGGAATTTTGATTCCTGGCAGCAAAACCGCGACTGGCAGGACAGCAACGACATGGCTCTCAATGCAAAACTGAAGGGGGAAATTGCGCGGCTGGAGGCGGCAAGTCGGAGAGCTGCAGGCTGGTCAGACGCAGTAGAGCGGACTCGGTACGGAACCGGGGGGGATCGCGGCTACATTGGCCATAAGTCTGCAAAAATGATGAAACGCGCAAAAGCCGTAGAACAGCGGCGTGATCGGGCGATAAAAGACAAAGAGTCTTTGATGCGCGATGTTGAAGTCATGCAAAGGCTTCAAATGGCGCCACTTCCGTTTCATTCGGAGACTCTCTGCCGCGCTCGAGGCCTGTCTGTCACATATGGAGGCGCTAGTGCCCTCCGCCCGACAGATTTTGACATGAAGAGGGGAGAGTGCCTGGCGCTTTTTGGGCCAAATGGATGCGGCAAATCGACACTCCTAAAAATTGTGTCTGGACAGGCAATCCCTTTTTCGGGCGATTTTTGGATGGCAAAGGGCGTAACAGTTTCATATGTCAGCCAAGACGCCTCCTTCCTAAAAGGCTCCCTTCGATCATGGGCGGCGCAGGCGGGCGTGAGCGAAACGATTTTGATGACAAGCCTCGACAAACTGGGGTTTAACCGCAGCGCTTTTGGAACAGCGCTTGAAGAGCTGAGCGAAGGAGAGCGCAAGAAGGCAATGATTGCCTCCAGCCTCTCCCTTCCCGCCCATCTCTATATATGGGACGAGCCTCTCAATTATCTTGACGTTTACACGCGGGTGGCGATTGAAAACCTCCTTATTGAGACGCGGCCAACTATGATCCTTGTAGAGCACGACCGCTCGTTTCTGGAGAGCGTGGCGACGGAGATACTGTCCATGGAAGGAAGCGCGCGTTGAAAGCCCTTTCCCAGCGCGCCCTGCGCTGGCTCTGGAGGGCAGCCTTTCTGAGCATTCTCTTCCCGCTTTGCTATTTCGTGTTTTCGCGAAAGCCAGTACGCGCTTGCAAAGCCGTCTTTGTCAGTTACCGGGGAGACGAATCGCCTTCAAGCTTTGAGCGCATTCAAAAGGGGCTTGAAAAGCGCGGGTTCTTCTGCTCGGTGCGCCTTCTGCGGCGCAACACGGTCAGCAGGGCGCGCCATGCCGCGCTTTGCATCGGCATGCTGCGCGACATTGCCGACGCGCGCTTTGTTTTTGTTTCATCCGGGTCCAACACGCTCAGCCGCGTAAAGCTGCGCCCCCAAACGGAAATGGTCCAGCTTTGGCACGCATGCGGCGCGTTTAAGAGATTTGGCTATTCCAGTGCGGATCGCATTTTTGGAGGGGATGAGAAAGAGCTGGGGCGCTATCCAAACTATCGCAACGACGACTTTGCGTTTGTCTCCAGCCCCGAAGTCGTGTGGGCATACAATGAGGCGTTTGGCGTGGGCCGAACATCCCACGCCAAGGTTCTGCCCCTAGGCGTCAGCCGAACCGACATATTTTTTGAAAAAGGCGCAAAAGAAAAAGCAATGGAGTGGATGCTGGAGCTTGCGCCGGAAGCGCGGGGCAAAAAGATCGCCCTTTATGCCCCAACATACCGGGGGAGGGCAGGGTCGCCCGCCGCGCCAGGCGCCCTTGACGCGGCCCTGCTTGAGAGGCGCCTTGGAAGGGAGTGGTTTCTTGCCGTCAAGCAGCACCCTCTTGTCAAAAAAAGGCCTGGTATATATGGCTCAAGCGAGTCCTTCGCAAAAGACATTTCTGGCAAGATCCCAATGGAAGAAGCCCTATTGTGCGCAGACTGCCTTATAACGGATTATTCTTCCGCTGTTTTTGAATACTCCCTTCTCTCACGGCCTATGGTCTTTTTTGCTTTCGACAAGGAGGCTTATCTTGACTGGAGAGGCTTTTACTACCCTTTTGAAGAGTTTGCCCCCGGCGAGATTGCAGCCAGCTCAGCTGAGCTTGCGGACGCTGTCGCACGCGCTGATCGTTTCGACAAGGGCAGGATAGACGCATTTCGCGAAAAGTTTATGTCCTCGTGCGACGGGTTCTCTACAGAGCGCATTGTTGCGTTTCTAACAGGGGAAAGGGGAGGCAAAGAGGGCTAAATTGCCCAAAAGGCTTTTACCGGCTCCTGCCATCGGATAAAATGGATAGGCGCCATCAGCGCTTGGGGAATAATACACATTTGGAGGAACAGTGAAAATATTTGTTGTCAACTGCGGCAGCTCTTCTTTAAAATACCAACTGATCGACATGGACACCAACGAGCCCATTGCAACCGGCTTGGCCGATCGAATTGCAACTGGGGCAAAAGGCGCATTGAGCTACAAGCCTGTCGATAAAGAGCCAGTCAAATTGGAAGTGGATCTGCCGGACCACACAACGGCGATTAACCTAGTCATAGAGTTTCTCACGGATCCCGTTTCGGGCGTCATCGCGTCCCTTTCTGAGATCGCAGCAGTCGGGCATCGGATCGTGCATGGCGGGCAGAGGTTCTTTGAGAGCACTCTAATAGACGAAAGCGTCATCAAAGCCATCGAGGAGTGCATTCCGATGAGCCCCCTGCACAATCCGGCAAACCTGCTTGGAATCGCTGCAACGAGAAAGGCGCTGCCCAATGTTCCGCAGGTGGCTTGTTTTGACACAGCTTTTCACCAGACTATGCCGGAACGCGCATCCATCTATCCGATTCCCTACGAACTATATGAAAAATACCATATTCGCAAATATGGCTTCCATGGGACAAGCCACCGCTATGTCTCTTCGCGCGCTATTGAGATGCTTGGCGGAGGCGCAGGCAAGAAAATTGTCACATGCCACCTAGGCAATGGCGCAAGCTGCGCTGCTGTGCA
>JAITGT010000037.1 GCA_031280495.1 Eubacteriaceae bacterium | reverse complement strand
GTCTTTTCCATGATGCTGCCGCTTCTGCTTACCATCTTTCTCTTTTCCAGCTCCCTGGCGCTTGCGCCTGAATCCATCGCGGGCGAAAAAGAGCGGGGCACTATCGCCACGCTTCTTGTAACGCCTATCGGAAGGGGGGAACTGGCTCTTGGAAAGATCTTTAGCCTAGCCATTTTGGCTTTTCTTTGCGGCATGTCTTCGACGCTGGGCACACTGCTGTCCCTGCCAAAGATGATGCAGATGCAGGGCGCGCCGGGCGGCGCCATGGGAATGGGGCTGTACGGGGCAAAGGATTACCTGCTCCTCGCCGCGGTCATCTTTTCAACGATCCTGTTTTATGTCACGGCTATGTCCATTGTCTCCGCCTATGCAAAATCCATTAAAGAGGCCCAAAACGCCATCACGCCTTTAATGATCGTTGTCATGGTTGCGGGGGTGAGTTCAATGTTTGGCACAGTGCAGGAGCGCGCAGCGCTCTATCTTGTGCCCGTCTACAACAGCGTCCAGAGCATGGCGGGCATCTTCTCGTTCTCCTACAGCCCTGCAAACGTCGCAATTGCCGTTGGGGCCAACCTCGCCTACTCTGCCGTTGGGGCCCTTGCCTTAACAAAGATGTTCAACATGGAGAAAGTGATCTTCTCCCGCTAGCAGGCTGGCTAATTCAGCGCCGCAATGAGGCTTGGCCAAAGCTCAAAGAGAGGGAGAGCGGGGCCCTTCCTGCCCGCGCCTCTCTGAGGCAAGCCCAAATCCCCTAGGAAGGCGCAGGGCTGCGCCTTCCTAGGGGCAAGAGCATCAGTTCGCGCACATGCTCCATGCATAATCCAAGGGAAAAGAATTTGCGCCGCTTGACAAGACGCTAGCCCGCGTCCGGCGCTTTTTGCGACAGTGACGCCGTATTTGTCAGCAGTTTTTTCCATTCTCGTTAACGGCCTTTGCCGCCTCCGCATTGCCCATGTGTTTGGCCTCCCATACAGCTTGACGCGAATTGCGTCAAGCTGGTTTTTATAGTAGAGCATTGATTGAGTATCATCAGTAAATATGCAGAATATGGCTGCGCACCCATGCCGCTATACGTATAATTATGTCAATACTGCATTGGCGGAGAATACAGAAATGGCCTGCCTCCCAAGGCTTGAGGAAGCGAATAGTGGCGCTGCACGAAAAAGGGGCCGCCGGATATACAAATAGCAAAGCTGCTGATGCTTAGCCAAACGTCAGCGATCCGAATTATAAAGCTGTATAAAGAGACTTGCGGCACAGAGCCCAGGCCTCGCTCATACGGCACCAATCCGGTCATCAGCGAAGAGAAAACAGCCAGGATAAAGCAGGAGATTGATGCTGATTCATCAACGACAATTCACAATATTATGGATAAATTGCAGCTTTCCAATAGCCGAGATGCGGTCTGCGATGCCATCCGCAGATTGGGTATACCAATAAAAAAAAATGCCGGTCCCAGCGGAGCGGCTGTCGCCTTCCAATGCCGACAAAAGGGCTGAATGCATATCATAATTATATTGCCAACACTCTCACTTATTCTTCCTCTTCTTGTATTTCACGGATTGCGGCCACAACGCCTTTTTCATATGTTGCTGGCTCTTTTCCATCCGCAATAGAGTGCATGGAATCCTCAATTTCTTTACTGAAATCCGGAATGCTCTGTATAACGGTCTGCCAGATGATATTCAAATCAATCTGGATATATTCATGGGAGATAATGTTGCGTGTCTGCCGGATGCCACGCCACGGCACATCCGGATGAAGTTCCCAAAATGCTTTCGGCAGCCTGCCGACCAGTTCCCCGATCTGATGAAGGGACATATAGGCCGCACGCTGTGTTTTGCCGCCTGAAAATCGCTTTGAGAAAGCCCCTTTATATCCGCCGCTATTTCATCGCAGTGCTTTATTATGCGTTCCAGAAGGATTCTAATATCCATAAAGCGGCTGTGCCTCTTTCTGGATGATAGCAGCCAGCGAACCATGATCCCGTTCCACACTGGAATAGGTTAGGACATCACAGGAAACGCCAAAGGTTTCTTCCAGTTCGTCTTTTAGTTCGCCCAGGGTAAAGAGAGAAACAGGCATCGGGAATTCGACCAGAAAATCCAAATCACTGGTTTCCTGCTGCTCTCCACGTGCAAAGGAGCCAAATAGTCCGGCGCGGAGAATGCCATATCTACGGAACACAGGGATGCTTAACCGCTCGATATCCATTCTTGTCATGTTTTGCGCTGTCATTTTGCACTCTCCTTTTCACAGAATCATTTCAAAAATTCCAGAATACTCTACTTCTATTATGTCCACTGCAAATGAGAAAAAAATGACCGAAAATCTTCTCATTTACAGTTCCTTAAGCCCTTAAGACAGCCGTCCCTGCATTCTCCACCGATGCCGCATCGGCACAATTATACAGAAAACGCCATGGATGCGCAGCCACAATTTGCAATTATGTGCACGCACGCTCAATAATTGCGATGCTGTAAATTGCGGTTCGCTTTCAGGCGGCCGTGGCTTGAGGCGGCGGCTTTTCTGGAAGGGGCCATTTTGCTGGACTCGGCAATATGGCCCCTCCGTTTCCTATTCATCCAAAATCAGCTTTCTTTCGCGAAGCTTTTCTATTTCCCTCTGCTCCGCCTCCTTCACGCTTTCCTCTTTTGGCATGTCCTCCGGCAGCGCCGCGCCCATGCCAATGAGCGCTTGGCGTATCTTTTCGGCAACCTCAAAGTGCGTCCCGCTTGCCTCAGCCGCATTCTTGGCGCCTTCCTTTTTGAGCCGCTCCTCCGTTTGGGACATGCGAAAAAGGTTGGCAATGAGCTCGGCGCTCCCCATGTAGTCCAGGATGCTCTCCCCTTCTGCAAGGCCCTTCCTTTCATGAATGTCGGCAACCGTCAAGCCGCCGTACAGCCCCATGTATCCCGCATTTTGGAAGACGAGAAACTCTTCTTCCGTGAGGGCGCCAGCGCGCAGCGCGGCCTTGGCAAGCAGAATGTTCCACTGCCTCACGCTGCCCCGGGCGGCGAGCCTTTTGGAAGCCTCGTCCAGCTCGCTTAAAGCGCCGGAGACTTCCGCACGCCTTGTCTGTATGGCAAAATATGTTTGCCCAAGGGCGACCGCTTCCTTGTGCGGATCCGCATTTTGCACGATAAGGTAGCAGGCGTATCGGGTAAGCTCGTAGTCGGGGACCTTTCGAAAGGTAGAGGAGCCTATTTCGGCCATTTTGCTGGCTGGAGCAAAATGGCCTGCAGAAGGCTGCCCGCTGTTTTCGCAGGACGCCATTGCCCTGTCCACAGCTTTCTGAAAGTTGCGCCACTGGGTGTATCCAAGCGCCTCGCTCAATTCGCGCGCGGACCACCATTCCGACTGGCCGTCTTCGCTTACGCGCTTTATGTCCTCAAAAACGCGGTAGTCTTCCGCCTTAAGGAACGCCATGCCAAACCTCTCGCTAGATGCGGTGCAAGTCCACTATGCAGCCGCCATTTTTCATAGAGTATAGCACAAGCCTTTGGGCGTGATAAGGGAATTGGCAAAATCTGGGCGCGCAAAAATCGCCTTTGGCCGCAAGAATAAAGGCGCACAGCAAAGCTGTGCGGCAAATAGCCGCAGGCGCGCGCACTTGGGCCGCAGGCAGCCACATTTTGAGCGAAGCTTGCCAGAATAAAGCGCAGGATAGGCGCGTTCCGGCAATGGCATGCAAAGCCCGCCAACGGCCCATCCCCGCCAGAATGCGCTTTTGCGCGGCAGAAAACTGCCCTGTTTCGCCGCATGCCTTTTTTCTAGGGACATCCTGAAGCTTGCGAACAGGGGCTGATCATGGCAATCGGCCAGTCAAGGCGGCTGTTTCTCTCGCAGGCAGGCTATTTTTCTGTGAGGGAATCTCCCTGCTCAATCTCAAAGAACTGACTGAAGTTTAAGGCATCCCACGAAGACTCATCTTGCGTAGCGTCAGCCGGCCGGCTTCCCGGCGGCACATATTCATAGCCATTCCGCTTGCTTTTACAAGCCAGCAGGGCTGCTCCAATGGCAAGGGCAAGGGCTGCTGCGACAATGCACAGCACTAACGCTAGCCTGCGTCTTTTCCTGCCTCTCTCTTCCTCTTCCATAAAGTCCTCCTAAAAATTGGGTGGGCATTTCGCGCCAAGCGATCGAAAAGGGCCTTTGCTGGAGATTCACGGGCCTAGGCCCTCTTTTCTGCTTTGAGATGGGCGATGCCAGGCAAAGGCCGCCAGGGCCGCCAGCGCCGGGCGATCGCCCTGGGAATTTTGGGGATAGGCATTCCAGGCTGAAGCCACTGGCAAGGAGATCTATCCCGCCGCCGGCGCGCGCCTAGTCTCGCGGGCAGGCTATTGGGATAGCGCGCCATCCCCCTGCTCAGGGCTCAAAGAGCTGTATTAAGTTGAATACGTCCCACCATGGCCCGTCTTCTGCAGAAGCAGCCTCAATAGAAGTAGTCTCATTTATCTGCGGCACATTCTCATAGCTATTCTTCTGGCCCTTAAAAGCCAGCAGGGCTGCTCCTATGCCAATGGCAAGGGCTGCGGCGACAAAGCACAGCACGATTGCTATCCTGATTCTTTTCCTGTCTCTCTCTTCCTCTTCCATAAAGGCCTCCTAAAAATTGGGTGAGTATTTCGCGCTAAGCGATCGAAAAGGGCCCTTACTGGGGATTCCCGGGTTTGGGCCCGCTTTACAGCTTTGAAATGGGCGCTGCCAGACTAAGGCCGCCAGGGCCGCCAGCGCCGGGCGATCGCCCTGGGAATTTTGAGGATAGGCATTTGCTGAAGCCTTCGGCGAGGATATATATCCCGCCGCTGGCGCGCGCATCTAGCCGATCGTTTTCATTCTTGGAGCCAGCTGCAGCTCATACAGCATTTCGTCCAAAAGCACTTCTTGCACTGCGTCAGCCGGATCAATTTTCTGCGGCATAGACTTGTAGGTAATTTTCCAGTTTCTATAAGCCAGCAGGGCTGCTCCAATGCCAATGGCAAGGGTTGCTGCGACAATGCACAGCACTAACGCTAGCCTGCGTCTTTTCCTGCCTCTCTCTTCCTCTTCCATAAAGT
>JAITGT010000033.1 GCA_031280495.1 Eubacteriaceae bacterium | reverse complement strand
GAGGGGGCAAGGGGCGGCGACGGCTGCGTCCTGCTCGCAATGGCCGAAAGGAAAACCAGGAAATATATAATGAGGCTGCTGCCGGGAAAGGGCTCACAGGCTGTAAAAGGCGGCGTTGCCGCCGTCTTTGCGGAGTACGGGGCAGCCGCATTCAAGACGCTGACATTTGACAACGGCAGCGAGTTTGCCGAGATGGCGGGGCTTTGCTCCGGGATCGGGGCGGCGGCATATTTCACGCACCCCTATTCAAGCTGGGAGAAAGGCACTGTTGAGCGCCACAACGGGCTCGCAAGGCTGGCGGCGCCAAAGGGGGCGCGCCTTGGCGCGCTTCCCTTTGGCGCAATAGAGGCTGCGGAGCACGCTATCAACGCGCTGCCCAGGCGCATCCTCGGGTACCGGGCGCCTGAGGCGCCCTTCGAGGCGGAGCTGGACAGGCTGTATGGGGCGCCAGTATAGCCCCATCGCCCTCCCCGCACCCCAGCAAGGCCAGCGGCTTCAGCCGCTGGCCTTGCTGGCGCATGCCTGGGAAGCAGGCGGCGCAAAAATATGCCTCAGGCATGCGCAGGCAATTGACTGTGCCGCCTGCATGCGCTATAGTTGAGCAAGTTTTATACATTTCATTGATTGGCACAAAGGGAAACGTAATTTGAATTTTATCTGTTGCGATTCAATTTTCAAGCTAGCTTTATGACGGGGAGATTGTTAAGGCTTTTTTCTTCCTTAATGCTGTTTGCGTCTGGTATGGAGGCATTTTCAAAGATTGTAACAGGATTGGACGTCATTTTGTCGCTTACAAACATTTTCACCCTCCAAGATATAATTTCCTCACCTCTTCGCTTTCAGCAAGCTCTTTGCCCGTTCCAGAAAGAGCAATTCTGCCCGTCTCAATGACATATGCGCGATGGGCAATTTCGAGCGCCTTGCTAGCGTTTTGCTCAACAAGCAGCACTGTAGTGCCTGCTTCATTGATTTGTTGGACAATCGAGAATATTTCCTTGACGAGCATGGGGGCCAGCCCCATGGAAGGCTCATCCAATAACAGCAGTTTGGGTCTCAGCATCAAGGCTCGCCCCATTGCAAGCATTTGCTGTTCCCCCCCTGAAAGCGTGCCGGCAAACTGCGTTTTCCTCTCTTTCAAGATAGGAAAACGCTTGAAAACTGCTGCCATGTCCTTTTCCGCTTCCTTTGTGTCTTTGCGAAGAAACGCGCCGAGCTCTAAGTTTTCAAGCACAGTCATGGGGGCAAAAATTCGCCTGCCTTCTGGAACCTGGCTTATTCCCAGTGCAACCCGTTTTGCTGCAGGCAAGTGCGTTATATCTTGATCCATAAGAAGAATGCTGCCAGAAGCCACAGATTCCAGACCAGAGACTGTTCTCAGGGCTGTGGTTTTTCCAGCGCCATTTGCGCCGATCAAAGCCACAACTTCTCCGTCATCAACTCTTAAAGAGATCCCTTTCAGAGCATGAATCATGCCATAGTAAACATTGATGTCCCTTAATTTCAGCATTTTCATTCCGTTCTTTTAGCTTACTCAAGCTTTTTTAGTAGCATCAAATATCTGCCTTAACTGGCTGATGCAGCATTCATGCTTTAATATTGCTGTGCCCGGAGAACTCTCCTTGCGGAATTTGCGGCATAGTTTTTTAGTTGGCTGCGGCAATGGCGCGAAGCCATGCTGGGCATGGGCAGTGCCAAATGCGCGAATCCCATTTGCAGGCCTGCAGCCACTGCAAGAGCATGCCTTTCCTGGCAGCAGGACGCGGATGGCGAATGCGGATACGCCTATTCGTTGCAGTTTCGCCTCTCGTTGCTTTTCACTGTCACTTGTACCCTGCCTGGCCTCTTACTCTGCGCCTTCACCGAGATAGGCATCGATGACGCGTTTATTTGACTGTATCTCTTTAGCTGTGCCTTCTGCAATCAGCATGCCGTAGTCGAGCACGTAAATGCGCTCGCAAATATGCATTACAAGGGACATGTCGTGCTCAATGAGCAGAATCGTTAGCCCGAACATCTCGCGCATCTGGGCAATGATGTCTGTTAGCTGTAACGTCTCGCTTTGGTTCATGCCTGCAGCAGGCTCGTCCAGCAAAAGAATGTCGGGCGAAGTTGCAAGCGCTCGCACAATTTCAAGTCTGCGCTGTTCTCCGTAAGGAAGGTTCTTTGCCAAAGATAAGCTCTTTTCCTCTAGATGAAACAGCCCTAGGAGCTCAAGGGATTTGTCGCGCAAGGCTTTTTCCACACGGTAAAACCGACTCGTGCGAAAAAAGCTGTCGCAAAAATTATAGGGAAAAGTGCCGTGCATCGCAATGCGAACATTGTCGAGCACGCTAAGATCGCGAAACAGGCGAATGTTTTGAAAAGTGCGCGACATGCCAAGGCGCGACACTTGGTGCGGCTCCTTGTTCCCTAGGGAGTGGGAAACGCCTTTATGAATTAAGTCGATGCTTCCTGAAGTCGGCTGATATACGCCCGTCAGCAGGTTGAAAATGGTTGTCTTTCCGGCACCATTTGGGCCAATGAGCCCGACAAGCTCTTTCTCCTCCAGATGCAAAGACACGTTTGAGACTGCTGCTAATCCGCCAAACGACTTTGTCAGCTTTTCAACGCTCAGAACCCTCATTTTGCGCCTTGCTCCCTTTTCTGGAAGGGAAAGAAGTCGGTGGCATCCCTGGTGCCCATTATTCCTTTTGGCCGAAACAGCATAATGGATATAAGGAGAAGCGCGTATACGATCATTCGCAAAAATCCTAGGCCCTGCATCAACGCTGTAGCAATCGTAAGAAAAATAGCTGAAACAACGGAGCCGGTCAAGCTTCCAAGACCGCCAAGCACAACGATGACCAGCATGTCAATTGACTTTAAAAATCCAAACAGATCCGGTTTTAGGAAGTAGAAA